>JBKJQC010000709.1:0-4197 GCA_046593995.1 Polyangiales bacterium | reverse complement strand
GACCGCTCGCCTACGGCGATAGCGACGAGAACCCCTTCCTCGTCCGCGAGATGGCGTCGCACCAGGCGGCGTACTCGGGCAACACCGCCAAGATGATCGACGACGAGATTCGCCGCTTCGTCATGGAGAACTACGACAAGGCGAAGACGCTCCTCACGCAGAACAAGGAGAAGCTCGACCTCTTGGCCGTGGCACTCCTCGATCGCGAGACTGTCGACGGCTTCGAGATCGACACCATCCTCGCGGGCAAGCCGCTCCCCCGCCGCGAGCGCATCAACATCCCGACGTACGCCGACAAGCGCGACCAGAAAGAGAAGCGCAAGCCGGCGAGCATCTTCGGCGCGCCCAAGCCGGTCCCGAGCGGCGGCTGATCGCGCGGACGTTCGCGTCGCGCACGTGCGGGTCGCCTTTGGGTGGCCCGCACGTCTTTTTGTCTAGGGTCTAGGGTCTAGGGTCTAGGGTCCGAGACGAAGAGCGAGAGTCGAGAGGTCGAGAGGTCGAGAGTTCGAGAGTTCGAGAGTTCGAGAGTTCGAGAGGTCGAGCGGTCGAGAGTCGAGAGTCGAGAGTCGAGAGTGGAGAGTCCGACGAAGCAGAGACGAGAGGCCTGAGAGTCTCGGCCTCGCTCTCGCTCTGGCTCTCGCCTCGCTCTCGTCTCGCTCTCGAGCTCTAGACTCTAGACCCTAGACTCTAGACCTCTTCTAGCCTCTTCATCGGCGGACGAAGACGACCGAGACCTCGTCCTCGTACGCGAAGACCCATCCCGGATGCCGCGTGACGTAATCGCGGAGGGGCTGCGTCCCCTTGTGCTGACGTGCGAGGAGGATCGAGTCGAAGTGGGCCTCGGCGTTCCAGGCCTCGAACTGCGCCGGGTCGGACACCGCCGCGTAGTACTTCCGGAAGTGTGCGTCCGGATAGAGCATCGTCGCGCGCGGATCGATGAGCACTCCGCGCGGAGGGTAGCCCGCGTAGATCAGGTACGATCCGAAGTTGAAGGGGTGGAACAAGACCGCGTTGGGCCGGTGCGCGGCGAGCCAGGCGACCGACGCGCGCGGTTGGCCCGTCCACGCAAACCCGCCGACACCCGTGAAGCCGAGCGGCGCAGTGACGACGACGGCTCCGACCGCCCACGTGACCATCGCGAGGAGCGCGACGATGCGCGGGTGCGTGCGCGCGAGCAGTGCCCGCGGCGACAGAGCGCGCCCGAGCCCGGCGATGACCCACGGCAACGCCGCGAGCGTAGCGAGTTGTGCGAACCGGATCCACCGGAGACCGGGGAGGACCAGGATCAGGATCAGCGCGATGTCGGCGATGCGCGCGCGCCCTTCGCGGACGAGCTGATAGAGGCCGGCCGCGGCGACCAGCGACACGGCGAGGGCGAGCACCGGCATCGCATCGCCTCCGGCGGCGAGGTAATGGATCGGCGTGTACGCCTCGACGACGTGAGACAGGAAAGCGGTCGATGCGAGCCCCGCGAGCGCGTGCCCGACCATCCCCGGCGCGACGAGCTCGGCGGTCGCGACACACGCGACCGACAGCGAGAGATCGACGAACGACTCGAGCTTCTCGCGGGCGAGCGCGTGCTCGATGGCATGCGCGAGCGGCACCACTGCGACGAGCAGCACGAGCCCATGGAACGGTGCCGCGATCGCGGCGATGGCGAGCGGCGCCAGGCGCCCGACGATCGTGTCGCGCTCGCGTCGCAGCCCGTGCGCGAACGCGATCGCGAGCACCGCCGACCACTCCGCGCGCAGCTCGAGTCGGGTTGCGCCCGCGAGCAGGGCGAGCGTCGCGCCGAGGATGCGCGGCGTCGCCTCGGGCGTCAGCCGGCGCGCGAGGTGGATCGCGGCGCCGGCAGCGACCCCGACCGCGACGACGTTGAACCAGTAGAGCGCGAAGAAGCCGCCGAGCCGGTGAAGGAGCGCCATCAGTGCCTCGAACGCGGCCTCGTGATCGAAGACCTTCGCACCCCGGAAGGCGTTCGAGAATACGTCCACGTCGGCCCGACCGCCGCGGGCGAGCACGACCTCACCCGTGCGGATCTGCCAGAGGAGGTCCCCGTTCCCGAGCGGGGCGAGGCGGGCGAGGCACGCGAGCGTGGCCGCCGCGAAGACCGCTGCCGCATCGCGTAAGGCGTGCGACGTGCGAGCCGACTGCACGGCAGGCGCGCTCGGGTCGTCCATGTCAGGCGTCACTCTACGTCATGGCGTCGCGCTCGGCGCAGAACTCGGCGAAACCCGGACCGCGTCACTTGTCGCCAGGGTGGTCGCGCGGCTAACGTCCCGCCTCCATGTCCGGGCACTCCAAATGGGCCACGATCAAGCGCAAGAAGGCTGCCACCGACGACAAGCGCGGTCGGATGTGGACGAAGGTCATCAAGGAGATCCAGGTCGCAGCCCGCATGGGCGGTGGTGACGTCGCGTCGAACCCGCGCCTGCGCAAGGCGGTCTCGCTCGCCAAGGCGAACGCGATGAACGCCGACAACATCACCAAGGCGATCAAGCGCGGGACCGGCGAGCTCGAAGGAAAGAGCTACGAAGAGGCGACGTACGAGGGGACGGGCCCCGGCGGGACGCTCTTCATCGTCGACACCCTGAGCGACAACAAGAACCGCGCAGTCGCCGAGCTTCGCAAGCTCTTCGAGAAGTGCGGCGCGACGCTCGGTTCGACCGGCACGGCCGGTTGGGCGTTCGATCGCCGCGGGCTGATCACGATCGCCCGCACCGCCGCCGACGAAGACAAGCTGATGGACCTCGCGGTCGGCGCCGGCGCCGACGACTACACCGATCAGGGCGACACCTGGCTGATCACGACGCCGCCCGATCAACTCGACGCGGTGGCGAAGGCGCTCGAGGGCGCCGGCATCGCGGCGACCGAGTCGAAGCTCGGCTACGTCCCGAAGATCAAGAAAGAGGTCGCCGGCCGCGACGCGGAGATGTGCATGCGGCTCGCGGACACGCTCGACGATCACGAGGACGTCCAGAACGTCTACAGCGACTTCGACCTTTCCGACGAAGAAGCGTCGAAGCTCGAAGGCGCCTGAGTGATTGTCCTCGGCGTCGACCCAGGCTCGCGCAACATGGGCTGGGGGATCATCGACGTCGCCGGCACGCGTCTGACCCACGTCGCGCACGGCATCGTGAAGGCCGGGGACGACCAGCCGCTCGCCGAGCGCCTCCGCATCATCGACGACGGCCTGCGCGAGGTCCTCGCGAAGCACCGCCCCGCCGAGGCAGGTCTCGAGTCGATCTTCTTCGCCAAGGACGCGACCGCTGCCGCCAAGCTCGGCCACGCGCGCGGCGTGATCCTGCTCGCGCTGCATCGCGCCGGCATCGTGGTCGGCGAGTACCCGCCGGCGCTGGTCAAGCGTGCGGTCGGCGCGGGAGGTCGCGCCGAGAAGGCGCAGGTCGCGCGGATCGTCCAGGCGATCCTGCGCCTCACCGAGATCCCCAAGGCCGACGCGGCCGACGCGCTCGCGATCGCCATCGCGCACGTGCACTCTGCCCCGATGCGGATGATCGCCGCCGCGCGTCGCGCAGAGTAGACTGACGGTCACATGCGTCTCGTTCTCGATGCGATCGCGAAGCGCGCGGTGCTCGCATCGCGCCTCTTCGCGATCGCGGCCTGCGCGATGGTCGTCGTGCCCGCATGCGCGTCGACGCGGCCGGTGTCACTGCGCGAGGGGCCGCGCGAGTACGTCGGCGCCGACTACGAAGCGATCCAACAACGCTGGACGCGCAAGAAGCGGCTCTACTCGGTGCAGGGCATCGACGACGTCCTCTCGGTCGACGCGACGTTCGAGTCGTGGGAGTTCCGCTGGGCGTACGTGATCCGCTACGCCGAGGACTATCGCCTCACGATCGAGCAGCGCCGCGATCTCCTCGCCACGTCCCTCTCCGACGCGCGTCAGCACCATCAGTTCTACGTGTCGCTCTACGGCCACGTGTGGAAGGAAGCAGACCTCGCGTCGGACAAGCCCGCATGGATCGTGCGGCTCGTCGACGACAAGGGGCACGTGACGGCCCCGGAGCAGATCATCCCGATCAAGAAGCCGGGAGTCCTCGAGAACACCTACTTCCCGTACACGTCGGTCCACCGCCAGACGTTCCGTCTCCGCTTCCCCACGCAGACGCCCGAAGGAGCGACGCTCGCAGCGGACGCAGGGGTCGTCGCGCTCCGATTCTCCGGACCGCTCGGGAA
>JBKJQC010000642.1:0-4205 GCA_046593995.1 Polyangiales bacterium | reverse complement strand
GGCGTACATCGCGGCCGGCCGCAACGTCGGCGCCAGCTTCGGCGCGCCGTTTCCATCCATCCCGGATGCGCTCCTCGTGAACGCTGTCCTCGACGAGTCCACTGCCGCACGACGACGCGCGCGAGAGGCCTGCGGCCGAGTGGTCCAGCCCATCTCGGACCAAACTCGGACCACGACGAGGATCAAGCGGTCGTCGGTCCCCGGAATGCCAGGTCATTCCGGGGAGTTGGGGCAGCGTCCCCAACGGGATTCGAACCCGTGTTAACGGCGTGAAAAGCCGGAGTCCTGGGCCTCTAGACGATGGGGACTTCTCGTTCGGCGTGGCCGAGGCCAGCCGTTCGACGCGCGTCAGATAGCCGGCTCCTTCCCTCGGTGCAACCTCGTCGGTCCGCTGCGCGTGTCGCATGCGTGTTTCACCTGAGGAATTCAGGCCGCGATCGTTCGTCGAATGTTTCCGAGCGGACGGCGCGCAGTCGCCGAGAGGCAGGGATGTGCGAACCTCGGGGGGTGATCGTGCGCTCGTCCGCTGCGCTGCTCCGCGCGGCCGCTCTCCTCGCGACGCTGCTCGCCACGACCGGCGCGAGCGCGCGCAACGGCGGGATCGCGGCGGAGGGGTGCGAGGGGTGCCACAGCACGGGCAAGGCGCCCTCGATCACCATCGACTACCTGCCGAAGGTCGCGAACCCGGGCGACACCATCACGATCAACGTGGGCATCTCCGGCGTGAACGGTCCGGTCGGTGGGCTCTACCTGCTGACCAACGGCCGCGGGAAGCTCTCGACGGTCGAGGCGCAGGGGACGCGCCTCGTCGACTTCGCGCAGATGGTCCACAGCACGCCCAAGCGCGCTTCGTCTGACGGCGTCGTGCGCTTCAGCGTGAAGTGGACGGCTCCGGCCATGCCGACGGGGCTCACGTTGAGCGTGTTCGGAGTCTCCGGGAACGGTGATGGTCGCTCCGGGGGTGACGGCGCCGCAGAGGCGCGCACGTCGTTCGCCGTCGGCTGCGCGGGCAAGACCTACTGGCGTGACTGGGACGCGGACGGCTTCGGCGGGCTCGAGACGGTCGTCGACTGCAGCAAGCCGCCGGGCTTCGTCGACGCGGGCGGCGACTGCGACGACAACGATCCGAAGGTCCATTCCGGCGCCGCGGAGCGCTGTAACAACAAGGACGACAACTGCGACGGGACCATCGACGAGAACCTCGTCGCGATGACCCAATACGAGGACAAGGACGGCGACGGCTACGGCAAGGTCACCGGCATGACGGTGGTCGCGAAGTGTCCACCTGCGGGGTACGCGCCCGCCGCGGGCGACTGCGACGACAACGATCCGCTGGTGCACCCAGGCGCGGTCGACGTCTGCAATCACAAAGACGACAACTGCAATGGTCGCGTCGACGAGCGCGTGCGTCCGCGCCGTGGCGTCGGTATGTGTCTGCGCGAGGCGCCCACCTGCGAGCCGGACACGTGCGAGCCGGGGCGACCGACGATCGAGAAATGCAACGGCCTCGACGACGACTGTGATGGAGACGTCGACGAGGGAGAGCTCTGTGGCGTCGGGAAGATCTGCTTCGAGGCGGTGTGCGTCGACGCACCGCCCGACGGGACGCTCCCGGGGAGCGACGCGGGTACGAGCGATGGCGTGGGCTCCGGCGCAGCGACGCTCTCCGGGTGCGCATTCGCCCTTGCTCGGCAGCGGCGCGCTACTTCGCTTGCGCCCGCCGCGCTCGTGATGTTCACGCTCCTGCGTCGTCGCCGCTCGCGGCGCTCGGGATCCCATCGCTCACTGCGTCGGTAGGCCCGCAGCCACGCGGATCGCGTTCGCACGCGCCCGGCACGCGTTGGCATCGGCGCCGTGCATCGTCGCCTCTGCATCGAGCAGTGCGGCGACCACCATCGACTTCTCGGTGCCGACCGTGCTCGCGACCGTCTCCGGGTCGAGTCGAGCGATCATCGACTTCGGCATGCCGATGTACGAGCGATATGCGTCTTCGAGGGCGGCCGCGGCCTCGTCGTGCTTCCCCTCCTTGGTGAAGCCGGCGAGGCGTCCGATGAGCTCCGCGAGCTGCTTGATCATGCGCACCAGGAAGTCTTCGCGGAACATGGCCGCTACGATGCGCACGCGGCCCGCGCCCCGCAACTCTCAGTCGTCGTCGTCGTCGCCGAAGAGCGACATCTGCTTCTTCGTCTTCTTCTGCGCCGCCTTCTTCGTCGCCGAGCGCACCCTCTTCGCCTTTGCCTCGCGCTCTCTCGCGGTGTCGACCTCGCGGTGACCGCTCTCGAGCTGCGAGCGGAAGAGCGCGTCGACCGTGTCGAGCGTGTCGGCCTCGTTCGGGCGCTTGTCGTCGCGGACGCGCACGATGCGGGGGAAGCGCAGGGCGAAGCCGCTCTTGTGCCGCGCGCTCCGCTGGATGCCGTCGAAGCCGACCTCGAGGACGATCTCCGGCTTCACCGACCGCACGCGCCCCCACTTCTCGTTCGTGATCCGCTCGAGCTTGCGGGTCATGCGATCGATCTCTTCGTCGGTGAGGCCGCTGTAGGCCTTTCCGACGTTCACGAGCTCCCTCTCGCCGTGAGTGCCCCGCCACACGCCGAACGTGTAGTCCGAGAGCACGCCCGCGCGCTTGCCGTGCCCCTCCTCCGCGGCGGTGATCACGACGTCGAGGGTGGCAAACGCCCTTTTGACCTTGATCCACGCCTGCCCGCGGCGACCGGCGTCGTAGGGCGCGTCGATGCGCTTGAGCACGAGGCCTTCGTGTCCGCGCGCGCGTGCGGCCGCGAACTCGACGTCGAGCTGCTCGGTGAGTGTTCGCGTCGCATCGAGTGGCCGCGCATCGTTCAGGAGGAAGCAGGTGCGCGGGCCGCGCTCGCCCGCCCAGGCCTCGAGCCGCGCGCGCCGATCCTTCCATGGCAGCGCGAGGTGCTCCCCCTCGTCGTCCGCGAGAAGATCATAACCAATGAATGCAACCGGGACCTCCGCGATCAACTCCGCCGTCGGCGACACGCGACGAAGCCGGCTCTGCAGCGCGAGGAACGACCGCGGGCGCATGTCCGGCATCACCGCGACGATCTCGCCGTCGAGCGCGACCGACCCGGGCACGAAGCGGAAGGCGTCGACGATCTCGGGGTAGCTGTCGGTGATTCGCTCGAGGCCACGCGCCCAGATGGTGACGTCGTTGCCGCGCTTGTGGATCTGCGCGCGCACGCCGTCGATCTTGTCCTCGACGACATGGAGCGCCGGCGCGATCTCCGAGGCGATGGTCTCGAGCGGTGTCGCGAGCATGTACGACACCGGTCGTCCGATGCTCGGCTGCGCCTCGCTCAGACGATCGTCGCGCGCGAGCACCGCCAGCGCGCCGGGATCGGTGACCAAGGCCCCAGCCGCGCGCACGGCCTCGATCGGTCGACCGAACGCGCGCGCGATCGCGCCTTCGAGCACGCCTCCCTGCGCGCCGACCCGGAGCGACGCCTGGAACACCTTCGTCAGGTATTTCGTCTCGAGCGGCGTCATGCGCGCGTAGGCAGCCTCGAGCCGGGCGCGCTTCAGCTCACGCTTGCCGGTCGCCGCGAGCGCGTCGAAGAGCGCGGCCACCTCACGGAGCGGCAGCCCGGGACGATCCTCCGCACCGTCGACGCGCGCCATCAGGAGACCGAACGCCTCGCCGAAGTCGCCGGTGCGTCGCGCGCACTCGCGGATCACCCACGACGGCCAGCCGGTCGCGCTGGTCGCGAGCTCCTGGAACACGACCCACCCGACACCGAGCGGGCGCGGATCCCCGACCGCGAGCGCGAGTCCGGCCGCGATGCGGGCAGCCGTCGCCAACGCGACGCCGTCGGCGTCCTCGGGATCCGCGCCGATCGAGGCGAGCGCTGTCGCGAGCGCCTCCTCCTTGCCGATGCGCGAGCGCGTCCTCCGCGTGCGGTCGAGCGCTTCCGCGAGGCGCTTCACCCGCGCTCCTCGGACGCGTCGATCGCGCGCGCGGACAACGCCTCGCTCGTCACCCCGCGCTCGTTCAGGATCCCCGCGAACGGCACCGTCTCGCCGTGCGTCGCGTAGACGAAGCGCGCGCCCGACTGCTCGACCGTCGCGATCAGATCGTCGAAGTCCGCGTGGTCCGAGAGCACGAACCCCTCGTCCGCGCGTCGCTGCTCGACGGACGCGTCGATCAGCGCCCAGCCCGACACGTACCCGACGCGACATGCATC
>JBKJQC010000531.1:0-20649 GCA_046593995.1 Polyangiales bacterium | reverse complement strand
GGCGTGAGGCTGCTCGTCGGGTAGTCGAGCTTGATCGGGAGCCCGAACGCGCCCGGCGGCCACTGGATGTCGATGTGGACGATCGCACCTTCCTTGGTGCACACCGACTGCCCCTTGATGTCGTGGAGCAGCTGCAACATCCGCTGGAGGATGCTGCGGTTCTCGGTGGTATCGTGCTGCGCGCGATCGACGGGCGTGACGGGAGATTGAACACCCTTGGTGGTGAGGTTCCACGCCTGGCCGTTGAGATCGTTGCGGTTGTACGTGAGCTCGTCTTTGAACCGGAAGAACGCCGCGAACACCTTGGCCATCTTCTGGCCGTCGTCGCTCCCGACGACGCGCAGGAGATCCTCGAGAATGCCCATCTGCTTCACCGGATCGTCGACGGCGGCGACCTTCGCGAGGACCTCGAGCAGATCGTCCCAGAAGGTGGACTGCGCGGGGAGCACGGCCTCGGGATGCACGTCGGAGATCTGCTTGATCTGGAGCGCCACCGCGATCAGACGCGCCACCTCGTCGGGGTGCTCTGCGACCAACCTGCGGAACAGCACCAGCGCGTCGTCGAGCGCAGGGTCTGCGGCGACCTGGCCGACGGCGTAGACGAGATCGAGGACGGGCGAGGTCTCGGGGAGGAACGGGCGATAGGAGACCTTGCCGCCCACCGGGTAGCTCTTGGTCGTGTCGCTGTCGGCGCGCGCGCCCATGACGACCGGAAGCCCCGCGAGGAGGTCCATCACCGTCTCGTTGCCGCTCGTCGGATCGGGGTCGAAGAGCGGCCGCACGTCGCGGAGTAGGGGCGCGACGAAGGTGGAGCTCGCGTCGACGTAGCCGTAGGTCGCGACGCGTCCGAGCTCGTCACGCGGGGTGCCCCCTTTCTCGGAGGGGAGTGCGAACGGCGTCGGCGCGGGCGTCTTGTCGGCAGTGACGAACTGGCCGAGCGCATCGATGTCTGCGAGGCCGTCGCCGTCGCCGTCGACGAAGGGGGAGGGGAGCGCGCCCGAGACGAGCGGCACGATCGCGTAGCCGCGGCCGTCGCGCTTCGCGAGGAAGCTGGGCTTTTCGGGCGACGCGTTGAAGGCGGGGTCCTCCTTCAGGAGCACCTCGCGCACGAGCTCGAGCGTCGTGCGTGGGCGCGAGAGGAGCGTGCGCGCGAGCATCGGATCGGTGTCGATCGCGAGCGGCGCGACGATGTCTCCCGGCTCGCTGTTCGCGAGCTCGGGCTGGAGCACCGAGAAGAGCTGCAAGAGCTGCGGGTACGAAGCACCGGGGACGTGCTTCTCGGTGTCATCCGCGTGCGGATCCGCGTCGCTGGAGAGCGTGCGGAGGAGCGCGTTCGAGAGCTCGAAGAGGCGCGGGTAGGCGAGCAGCGGTCGGAGGAGGCCGGGCGCGAGACGGACGGGGAGATACCCCTTCCGCGCGTCGAAGCGCGCGAGGGCGTCCTGCGCATCGCCGTCGAGCATCAGCTCCTTCAGGAGCTTGCCGGTGGCGCGCGTGACCCCCGGCGTCGTGCCGTCCTGGTGGAGCGGCACCATGCGGCTCAGCGTGTCGGAGAGCGCGGGGAGCAAGCGCCCCTTCTGCTTGGCGGGCGCGCAGGTCGCCGGATCCTTCACGAGGATCGTCGTGTCCGGCATCGACGCGTCGAGCGCGTCGATCAGCTCCTCGCGGCGCTTCCCGAGCGTCTCGATGCGCGCGACCTCGTACGCGCGGTTCTTCTTCTGGATGGCGAGCGAGACGGGCTTCCCGCTCACGTCGCGGGCATTCGCGTCGAGCGGGACGAGCAGGCTCTGATCGACCTTGGTGCCGTACTTGCCGTTCGTCGGGTGGCAGATCGAGCGGTACGACTCGCCGGTGACGTCCTCGCGAAGCGACTGCGCGCCGACACGGTCGCACACGAGCGCGTAGAGCTCGCGGCCGACGGTGCCGCGCGGCGGGTGCTGGCGCGCGGTGTCGAGCTCGCCGCCGCACGCAGCGACGGACGCGACCCCGAGCAGCGCGAACCCCCGCAAGCGCATGGTAGAACATGTTCTACCAAACGCCGCCGGAGAACAAGGGCTCGGGTTCCCGCTCGGAAGATCATACGATCCCCGCATGTCGGGCTTTCGCGAGCGCGAGGAGCCGCGCGCTCACCTCGTGGTGGACGAGTTCTTCGCGCCGGAAGCGCTCGCGACGGTCTTCCGAGAGATCCGCGCGCTCGCACCTCGGATGGAGCCCGGGCTCGTCCGGGACATCGGCCACGACGGCCAATCCGTGTTCTTCGCGCACCGACGGCGGAAGAACGAGGCGGTCTGGATCCACGATCCGTCGAAGACCCTGCGACTCTTCCGCGAGCAACTCTGGTCGCCCGCGATGGTCGAAGCGTTCGAGCGCGCGCGGGAGCCGCTCTTCCAGATCATCCCCCAGTGCTGGGCGCCGCACCTCCAGGTGTCGCGCTACATGACCGGCGACCACTACGACTTCCACGAGGACGAGGGAGCCGGCGTCAACCTCACGGCCATCGTGTTCGTCGCCGCGGATCCTGCGAAGATCCGCGGCGGCCATCTCGTGCTCTCGTACGAAGGGCGCGAGACGACGGTTCGCTTTCGTCACAACCGACTCGTGATCTTTCCGAGCAAGACGCTCCACCGGATCACCCGCGTCCGTGTCGACTCGGACGACCGAAAGCACGCGCGCGTCTCGCTCCAGTGCTGGCTCACGTACGGGCGACCGCCCGCGAAGCCCAGACATCGTCCACCGGAAGCCGATCGCCCGACCTTCCTCTTGGCGGAGGAGTCCATCCTCGCGGCGGCGCAGGCCATCGGCGGTTCGGGCGATCAGACTCCGGAGGATCTGTACTGGGGCTCGTTCTATCTGAGCCGGATCCTGTCCTCGAACCTGCGGCTGATCGCGGAGCAGAGCGGCCTCGAGCTCGGACGCGTGCGGATCCGGCGCAACGCTCGAGAGGGCGGGGTCGAGGTCCACGGGCGCGCGCGCCTCGGCACGACGTCCGTTCGCGTCGGCTTCCGACTGCGGGGTGCAGAGACGGCTCCCGCCCAGGCGCTCAGCCTGTTCGTCGAGACCGGTCGTGGGGGCGGGGCGTCGGGCAAGTCGATCGTGCGGCGCGCCGTGCCAGCAGGCGCGGGCGAGAAGGAGACGGTCGCGCGGCTGCGCCGGCTACTCGTTGCCGCGCGTGCTCAGGAGATCGCTCAGAAGATCGCGTAGACGAACGGCGCGACGTAGCTGAGCCCCCCGGTCAGCATCAAGAGCACGCCCGCGAGCAGGAGCACCGCGAGCATCGGGATGAGGAACCACTTCCCGGCGCGGACGAAGTGCGCGATCAGATCGAGCAGGGTGCGGGCGCGGCCGAGCACTCTCACGCGGGCCTCTTGTCGACGAGCAGCTCGCCGACGACCAGCGCATCGACGGCGTGGGAGAGGAAGAAGGCGATGGCGTCCATCGCCGTGGAGACGATCGGCTCGCCCGCGCCGTTGAGCGACGTGTTCAAGAGGATGGGCAGCTCGGTCCGCGCGAAAAAGGCGTGCAGCACCGCGTCGAGCTCCGGCGCGCTGTCCGCCGTGACCGTCTGCACGCGGGCGCTGCCGTCGACATGGACGACGGCCGCGAGCGCAGACGGATCTCGCGCGGCGCAGACGGTGGTCATGAACGGGGTCATGTCGTTCGGCGCACCATCGAACCACGAAGGCGCGCGATCGGCGAGGACGGCCGGGGCGAACGGGCGGAACGGCTCGCGTCGCTTGATCGCGCGGTTGAGGCGCTCCCTGGTGGCGGCGCTGCGCGGCGAAGCGAGGATCGATCGCTGACCGAGCGCGCGCGGGCCCAGCTCGTCACGCCCGCGCGCAAAGGCGACGATCTGATCGCGCGCGAGCAAGTCCGCCGTCGCGCCGGCGACGTCGTCGAGCGGCGTCGCGCGGAGACCGAGCTCGGCGCAGAGCTCCCTGGCCTCGTCGTTCGAGATCTCGACGCCGAGCGCCGCCGACGAGAGCGGTGTCGGACGATCGCCGCGCGCGATGGCCGCGAGCAGCGCGGCGCCGACCGCGCCGCCGGCGTCCCCTGCACCGGGCGGGACGAACAGACGCTTGCACCCCGATTCGCGGAGCACGCGCGCGTTGGCGACTGCGTTCAGAGCGACCCCGCCCGCCATGCAGAGATCTTCGCAGCCGGTGATGCGGACGGCCTGCTTCGCGAGGCCGACCATCGCCTCCTCGAGCGCGAGCTGCAGCGACGCTGCCACGTCCGCGTAGCGGCGATCGCGCACACCCTCTCGATCGTGACCGAGCTCCCACGGAAGATGCGGCGGCCTACGCGGACCGAGCAGCGTCTCGAGCTTCTTCGAGAAGCCGACGTCGGTCTCGGTGGTGAACGCGAAGTAGTCGAGATCGAGCTCGAACGAGCCGTCGCTCGAGAGGCGCAGCAGCTTGCCGATCTCGTCGCGGAAGCGCGGCGTCCCGAAGGCGGCGAGCCCCATCACCTTGTACTCGCCGTCGTTCACCTCGAACCCGAGCCAGGCGGTGAGCGCGGCGTAGAAGAGGCCGAGCGAGTGCGGAAATGGGATCGACGCGAGCGACTCGATGGTGGTCCCGTCGCCGCGAAAGATGCCCGTGGTGATCTCCTCGCCCACGCCGTCCACCGTGAGGATCGCGGCGTGCGCGAACGGCGAGCCGAAGAAGGCGCAGGCCGCGTGACTGCGATGGTGCTCGCCGTGGGTGACGCGCGCGCGCTCGATGCCGAGCCGTTCACCGAGGCTGTCGAGGATCCAGAGCTTCCCCCCGAGCTGCGCCCCGATCGCGCGCGGTACCTGTCGGAGCGAGCGCGGCATCGCCTGCACGAGCGACGTCATCACGCGTTCGAGCTTGGCGTAAGGGTTCTCGTAGAAGATCACCTCGTCGAGCTCGCGCGCCGTCAATCTCGCGCGCGCGAGGCAGGCTTCGATGGCGCGGAACGGGATCGCGGGATCGCCCTTCGCGCGCGAGCGTCGCTCCTCCGAGAGCGCGCAGGCGATCGTCCCGTCGACCACCAACGCGGCCGCAGCATCGTGATAGCCGGCGGAGACACCGAGCACGACGCTCACGGCGCGCGAAAGCCCCCGCGCACCCGACGGCGCATGAAGATCGCGAGCGGGAAGAGCAGCACGAAGAGCAGGATCGAGAGCACGAACCAGATCGGCTCGACGATCGCCCGGCCCGCGCGACGGAACGCGCGAAAGGCCTGCCAGCGCGCTGCGCGGCGCAGGGCACGACGCGCCTCGCGCTCCGACCCCGCGAGCTCGACGAGGAGCGCGTGCGTGTACGACTCGTGCCGTCGCTCGTCCTCGAGCACGGCGTCGAAGACGGCGACCGTGCGGGTATCGCCCATCGTCGCGAACCGATCGCGGAACGCCTCGAGTCGGATTCGACCGCTCCGTTCGCCGCGGAACACGAAGGCGACGAACCCGAGCTCGCCACCGTTCGTCTGGAAGTGGCTCCACAGACCGTCCGGCTCGGCGCGCGGGGGGCCGATCGGTGCCTCCCCACGCTGCGCGCGCAGCGCGTCGCCGGCCTGCGAGAAGAGGCGCGCGTGCCGGGCTTCGTCGAGCGCGTGCCGGAGATAGAGCGCCCGCCGCGCGACCGACGTCGTCGCGGCGGCAGCATGTCGGAGATCGAGCATGCTGCCGGCCTCCGCGCGCGCGAACTCGTGCAGCTTGCGTGCGCCGCTGCCCGGAATGCGCCGGACGAGCGGGCTCGTCGCGCGCACGAGGGCCGAGCTCAGATGGCCGCTCAGATGCAAAGGTGTCCCTCCTTCACCTTCGTGCACGCGCCGGCGTTGCAGGTCTTCTCGGTGCTGCAGCTCTGGTAACAGCGATGGTGGACCCCATGATTCGCCCAGCCTGGTAGACACTTCGGCGCGTGCTTCGGATCGCCGTGCACGCACGCGAGCAGCTTCGCGCAGTCGCTCGAGTAGGTGCGGAGGCAGTCGACGTCGGGCGTCTTCGAGACGTCGTCGCAGCTCGCGTGGGCCGCCTTCTTGTGACAGGCACAGACCTTCGTGAACCCGATCGCCGGACCAGGGGCGATCGAAGCGGCGACCGGCGGCGGCTTGTCGAGGTTCGTCTGCAGCGCGACCGCCACCGCCGCGTGCCCCTTCGGCGACATGTGCAGGTCGCGGAGGAGGAAGGCCCCAGGCTCGGCGGCGACGAGCGCGGGCGTCAGATCGATCACCGTGACGCCGAGCGCCTCCCCGGCATGGACGATGTCGTCGGTGAGCACGCGCGTCGGCGTCAGATCGATCGGTGACTCGCCGTACTTGCTCCACTCGGCCACTGACACCTGCACGTCCATCGGGAGGATGGCGACGACCAGGCGTGCGCCGTGCGCGTCGCACAGCTTCTTCACCTTCTCGAGCGCGGGGAAGAGCGGCGAGTGCGTGCGCAGGATCTTCGCGGGGAGGACGCGGAGCTCGGCGATCCGCTTCTCGAGCTTGGTGCGCTCGTCGAGGCTCGCGAGGATGGCCTTCGACTCGGCCTTCTCGATCTCCTCTTCGGCGCGCTTCTTCAGGAGGTCCTCGATCTCGCGGCGGATCTTCGCGCCGTCGAGCGCGATCTTCACGCGCGTCTCCGGTCCGAAGGTCGCCTCCGAGAGGTAGACCTTCTCCGAGACGATGTCGCCGGGATGTCCGTTCTTCTTCAGGTATTCCTTGCCGGCCGGTCCCTCGAACACCTCGGGGAACGCCGACTGCCCCGTCGTCTGGAGCTTCTTCTGCGCCGCCGTCGCCGCGTCGACGGTCGCCTTCACGTCCGCCTCCCACTGGGCGAGCTGCGCGTCTTCGGCGGTGCTCTTCGCATGCGTCGTCGCGTTCGCGGCGACGACGAGATCCTGCCACGTGCCCTCGGAGGGCAGGGCGCGATCGTCCCCCTCGTGATTGCCATGGAGCGCGCGTCGCAAGGCGAACACGAGGTGCGAGCGGCGGAACGCGATCGCGCGACCGGGGAAGTCGACGAAGCTCGCGGGCATCGTCTCGCGACGCACGGCCCACCCGTCCCACACCGCGTGCCGCGCGGCGTTCGGACGGTTCGCCTCCATCAGATCGTTCGCCATGTTGACGACGTAGATCACGACCCGCGGCTTGCGCTTCGGGAGCTGCTCTTCGAGCAACGCCTGGAACTCGAGCGGTCCGTAGGTGGGGACGCCGGCGTTGAACACAGTCTTGCCGGTGCGGCTCGCGAGGGCCGCCGAGAACGTCTCGCCCTCTTGCACTCCGAGGCCGAACACCTGCGAGTCGCCGACGACCATCACGTCGTCGCCAGGCTCGTGAGCGCCGCGCTGCCGCAGGTTTGCGCCGCGGAATCCGTCGGCGTTGATGCGCACCTCGGTGACCGGGTTGCCGCCGAACTCGACCTTCTGCGTGGCGCCGGGCAGCAGGCGCACTCCGAGCTTCGCGTCGGCCACGTACACGTTGAGGTGCGGGAACGCGCCGTGCTGGCGCGAGCTCGCAGCGACCTCGGCCAGACCGAGGCCGACGATCAGGCCTGCGAAAACCTGCGCGGAGCGGAGCCCGATCCGCCGCAGTCGATGGGTGGCTTGTGCGGCGCTCATCCCGGATCCCAGTTTACGCTCGAACCGGCGGGAGGCATTCCCGCCGCCCACGCGAGAGAGACACCATGACGGCAAACCCCTTGGCAGAGACGGCGAATCGGCGACGGGTGTGGCCGAAGCGCGCGGCGATGGTGCTCCTCGGTCTCGTGGCGGGGTCGTCGATCGCGGAGCTCACGTTCCGCGCGCGGGACCGCGGCGCGTTCCCGCACCTCCACATCTATCTCGAGGATCCCGAGCTCGGTGTGCGACTGGAGCCGGGCGCGACGCAGAAGGTCGCGCTGCCGGGCGATCGGGTGACCACGGTGCGGATCAACACAGAGGGCCTCCGCGGAGGAGCGCTCCCCGAGTCAGGGGACCGCGAGGTGATCGTCGTCGGCGACTCGCAGGTGTTCGGTCTCGGCGTCGAGGAGCGCGAGACCTTCTCCGCGCTCCTGCAGGGGAAGCTCGAAGACCGTCGCGTGATCAACGCCGGCGTCCCCACGTATGGCCCGCTCGAATACGAGAAGGTGGCCGCGCGGCTCGTGGTCGAGCGCAAGCCCGCGTACTCGGCGGATGCCTTGCCCGGCTGGCGACGCACGCTCGTCTACGTGATCAACCTCTCGAACGATCTCGCCGAGGCGAACCGCCCGAACAAGGAGCGTCACAAAATCTGGGATGGCTGGGCCGTGCGCGCCGACACGGCGCCGACGAGCGTGAGCTCGTTCCCCGGGCGCGACTGGCTCTTTCGAGAGTCGCACGCCTTCTACGCGCTCCGCTCCTTCCTCTACGCGCGTGGTCCGCAGGCGGGCGAGCGTCTCCTCCCTTCCGAAGGCGAGGTGCGCGATCTGCTCGGTGCAGCCGGCGTGGCTCGAGGCAAACACGCCCAGGCCCACGCCGACACCGAGGCGCTCGCGCGTCTCTGGCGCGACGAGCTCGAGAAGGCCGGCAACGACGAGAGCGCCACGAAAGAGGCGTGGCAGAAGCTCCTGCAGGAGGTGCCCGAGGCGATCCCGGGGGATCGCTACAGCGTCGAGTACAAGCGCAACAAGGGTGATCCTGGCGATCTCGTCGAGCGCGGCGAGACCTTCTTCGAGGGGGGCGGCAAGGCCGACTACGCGTATCTGGTGAAGGGCGCCGCGGTGCGCCAGCACGTCGAGGACATGATTCTCGCCCGCGCGAAAGACGTGCTGGCTGCCGAGAAGCGGAAGCTGGTGCTCGACTCCTTCGCGGCGCGTGAAGAAGCCGAGAAGCGCGTCGCGGCGCTGCGCAAGAAGTCGCTCGAGATCGTGCGCGCCTGGTCGCCGCTACGCCCCTCGCTCGAACGCATGAAGAAGCTATGCGACGACAACCACGTCGACCTGGTGGTGGTCGTGCTGCCGATCGACGTGCAGGTCTCGCCCACCGAGTGGCAGAAGTACGGCCGCGCGCCCGTCGACATGGCCGCGACCCGGATCTTGAACCGCGACATCGTCGACACGGCGCGGTCGCTCGGTGTGCTGGTGGTCGACCTCCTCCCGACGCTCGAGCAGGCAGAGCCCGGGGCCTTCTTCGAGCGTGATCTGCACCTCACGCCGAAGGGGCACGAGGCCGTCGCCGCCAGGCTCTTCACGGCGTTCGATGAAGAGAAGCCGCCGAGCCCGAGCCCGCTCGTGCTGTCGCCGCCGAGCGGTCGTACGCATGTGCCGCTGCCCTCGGCGTGGCGCGCGGCCAAGCCGTTCGTCACGAACACCGACATCCTCTTCGCCACCAAGGAGAGCGGCGTCGCGGACGGATCCAAGCCGATGAAGGGTAAACAGGCGCGCTTTCGCGGGAAGATCCCGGAGGGCTGTGAGGCGAAGCGCGTCGACGAGTGGTTCCGCGTCGTCTGCGCCAAAGCACCCAGCGGGCTCGTGCCGACGGGTGTCCTCGTGCGCAAGGGCCCCCCCGGAGATCGCGCTGCCGACGTGATGTCCGCGGCCGCGAGCGGCGTCGCGATGGTGATCGCGCCGATGGTCGCGGACACCGATCGCCTCGAGGTCGACTTCGCGTGGGGCGACGTCACGCGCACGCTGGTGCTGAAGCTCGAGACCGAGGCGTATGGGCTGCCCGCCGGCACCTCGACGTACGAGTGGTCGCTCACCTTCGACGAGCCGAAGCCCGTGGACGCGACGAACAAAGCGAGCTTCGCGTCGACGCCGGGCATGGACGCGCTCTGCGCCTGTCAGAAGTCGACCGCACCACCTTCGACGCCGGAGTCGACCTGCGCCGAGCTGGTCGGGGCGCCCGACCACGACTGCACGCAGACCTATGGGAGCGACTGCAAGCGGTTGCTCGAGTGCGTCCGCGGCGAGCTCGCTTCGCTCCCGACCTGCCAGCCCGGCTGGAGACGCGCGGGCGCATCCCACCGCTGTCATCGAAGCTGCGACGCCCAGAACGCGTGCGGCGTGGGTGGTGTGTGCGCGCAGCTGGGGATCGCCGACGGGAGCCCCTGGTCGGTGTGCCTCGCGCCCTTCGCCGCCCCGGTCGCGGTGACACCGCAGTAGTTCTAGAGCGACAAACGGTTTGAAGACCCGAGAAGACACGAGAAAACACGGAGGCACGGAGACACGGAGGCTCACGGAGGTCGGGCAGTGCTGCCACGGGCTTCGCACCTAGGTCGCCCTCGCGGAGGAAAACAGCACCTGGTGGCAGGCGAGACTAGCCTCGCAACGGAGACGTTACGACCGGCAGACGGCTGGATCCTCCGCGCCTCCGTGCCTCCGTGTTCAATCTGGGGTGCGCAAACCGATCGGCGCCTAGCCGAGCTCCGGCGCTGAGGCTCGAGGGGGGAGGTCGACCGCCGCACCGCGCAGGACGAGCGCCTGCAGTGTGTCGACCGACCGCTTGTGATGCTCCAGGCCGAGGAACGGGGTGGACAAGAGCACGCGCTCGCCCGAGACGAGGTCGAGCGCGATGTTGTACATCTGGTCCTTCTCGACGAGCTCTGCTCCCGCGACCTCGCTCATCCGGAAGGAGCGTGACGTGGCCCGAAGTGGCCAGCGACTCCGCACGACCAGCACGCGCGCGTCGATCCAGTGAAACGTGATCGTCGTGCGCCGGAACAGGCGGACGACCGCGATCGACAGGACGACGAGCAACGGCGGGATCATGTAGAGCGACGTTCGCTGACCGCCGCTGTAGCGGAGGGTGAGCGTCGGCGCAGCACGATCGCGGAAAAAGGCGAGCAACCGCTCCTTCACCGCTTCTCGGGCGTCGCGATCGATGGAGCTCGCGTCGGCGATCTCGATCTCTTCGCCCCCGTGCGTGACGAACACGACGTTGTAGACGCGCGAGGCATTCTTCTTGGGTCGGAAGCTCTTCACCTCCACGGTGCGGATCGGCCCGAGCGGGATGGACCGCGCGGAAGCTCCGCGGAGGGGACGCGTCGTCGTCACGACGCACGCCCCGAGCGCGTGACCGCACTCGACGTCGACGGTCGCGGCCGACTCGACCGCTGCGACGAAGCTCCCGACGGACAGCACGATGGCCGCGAGCGCGAGGAGCCAAGCGATCCTCCGCGGCACCTGTGCGTGCGAGACGACGTCGTCTCCGACCCCCTCGGCCGTTCGATAGTCGGCGAGCATCGGACGACGTCATCCTACGTCCGATAGCTCTCTAGGTGTGTCACGTCGCGAGACGCCGACGCCGAGCGCGGCGATCGATCAGCGCCGCGAGCGCGACGAGCGCAAGGGATGGCGGCGAGCTCGCGCCCGACGCAGCACGGCAACCGCATCCACCCTCTTCTGCGGCCGCGGGAGCTTCGACACTCGCGCCGCTATCCATCTTCTCGGCATCGCTCGCGGAATCTGCCGGCGCGCTGTCGCTCGTGAGGGTGTCCGCGACGATCGCATCGGTCGCGGAGTCCGCGAAGCTCGCGTCGGGCGGCGCGTCCGAGCCCGATGCATCCGGGAGCGAGGCATCCGGGACCGAGGCCTCCGAGCTCACGTCACTGCCGCTCGCGGCGTCGCTGGTGCTCGCGTCGCCGGCGACGCCCGCGACCGTGATGGTGAACGTCTGCGTCGAGTCGGGGCTGACTCCGTTCATCGCGCGCGCGGTCACCTCGACCGGACCCGCGGTCGTCGGTGTCCACGTGATCACGCCCGTCGTTCTGTCGATCGTCATTCCCGGCACCGTCGACGAGAGCGCGTACGCAGGCGCGGGCGCGCCGGTGGCGTCGACGTCGTAGGTGTAGAGCGCAGAGACCGCCGCGGACCGCACGGGAGTGCTCGTGATGCGGGGCGCGACGAGCTCGTCGTCGGCGACGGAGACCACCACGCTGCGCGACGCGAGCCCGGCCGCGCTGACATCGATCGTCGCGAGGTCGTGCGTCGAGTCCGGATCCTGCGCCGCCTGTACCGTCACGGTCTTCGGCGTCGCCCAGTCCGCGCCGAACGAGAGTGTCGGCGGGCTCACCGTGACGTCGGGATCCCCCGAAGCCGCGATCGCGACGTCGACGCTCCCCGTAGGTGCCGCGCTCAGTCGAACGGTGAACGTGTTGCTGCCGCCTTCGCCGACCGCGACGTACGGAACCGAGGTGATCAGACCCGGCGCGCCGTCGTCGTCGTTCACGCGCGCGGTGACGCGCTCGGTCGCGAGACCGGCGGACGAGAGCTCGAACGAGGCGACGTCGTCGGTCGCATCGGCGTCGGCGGCGGCGGCGATCGTCACGAACTGAGGCACGTTCCAGTTGGTCGTGGTGAACGTGAGCGCGGAGGGGCTCGCGGTCACGTCCGTGTCGCCCGACGCGCGGACGACGGCGACCGTGACGTCGCTCGCAGGCACGATCGCGAGCGACACCCCGAACGCCGTCGCGCCTGCCTCGGACGTCCGCACGTTCGTCTTCGACAGGACCAGCGCCTGCGCGGTCGCGCTGTGACGGATGCGCACGACGTTGCCGCCGTAGCGTACGAGGTAGAGCGCGCCGTCGGGCCCGACGTCCGCGTCGATGAAGGTGCCGAAGTCGGAGCCCCAGACGTCGACGCTGTTCGCGGTCTGGTCCCCGGCGAGCGTCGCGCGCATCAGGTTCCCGCTGTTGAAGTCGCCGAAGAAGAGGTTCCCGCGGTGGCTCGCAGGGAACTGCGTTCCGTCGTAGAAGATCCCTCCCGTGATCGCCCCACCGAGGTCGGTCGTCACGACGGTGCCGCCGCCGCTCGTCGCGTTCGGCCCGGCTTGATCGATCGTGAAGCTGTTCGACGCCGGGACCGAGCGCACGTACGCGACCGTGTCGAACGTCGGATCGGCGACGCCGGCGATGGTGATCCGTTGTCCCTTGTGGACGCGCGCGCTCGACGTCAGCGTGAAGGTCGCGACGTTCGACGCACGCGAAGCACCGGTGGCGCCGATGGTCTGTGTCTCGCTGCTGTTCGTGCGGTAGTGAATCGTGGGCCTCAGGTAGCCGCTCGGCTGGTTGATCTCGTGGTCGTTGAACCCTGCGTGATCGCCCCGCCCGACGTGGAAGATCTTCTCGTAGCCGGCTCCCGCGTCGTCGACCCACAGGCCGCCGGTCACCGGATGGAAGGTGATCGCGAACGGATTGCGGTGACCGCGCGCCCAGATCGCGTCGTCGTTCGGGCCGCTGCCGTCGTGGAACGGGTTGTCGACCGGCGTCGCGCCGCTTCGGTCGATGCGGCCGATCTTCGAGGCGAGCGAGCCGAGATCGGCGTCGACCCCGACCCCCTCGGCGAGATCGCCGATGCCGAAATACAGCATCCCGTCCGGGCCGAACGCGAGGCCGCCGCCGTCGTGGTTCGCACCGCGGGTCGGGAGGCCGCCCTTCACCACCAGGCGATCGGTGCCGACGTCGCCGGTCGCGGTGTAGCGCACGATCTGTTGCTCGGTCGTCGAGACGGTCTCGAACAGATAGACCCAACCGTTGGTCGCAAAGGCCGGATCCAACGCGAGGCCGATCAGGCCGCACTCCCCGTTGGTGATCACCGTATCGGTCGAGAACGGCGTCGCGAGCAATACGCCGTTCTTCACGATTCGCACGCTGCCGCTCTTGATCGTGACGAACAGCCGACGGGACGCGTCGGGGGCCCAGGCGATGCCGGTGATCCCGGACGTGACGTAGGCATGTGTCGTCTCGACGAAGCTCGAATCGACGAGCGCGGCAGACGCAGACCGCGGCAGCACGAGAGGTGCGAGGCAGAGCAGCATGCGCGCGCGGCGCACCACGGTCCGAGCCATTCCCAGAGCATCGCACGGCCCACGGTGAGACGCCGGCGCGTGATGCCCGAGCACCCCTGAATATTGCCTCGCGTGCGGCCGTCACCCCTGGTGGAGGAAGACAAATGCACGCTCGGATGATGCGCGGGCTGATCGTGTTGGGACTGGTGGTGACGAGCGCTGCGTGTGGAGGCGGCGGCGGAGGCGCACGTCACGCGATGCCGGCAGGCGCCACCTGGGACGGGAAGTGGGACACGTCCTTCGGCCCGATGATCCTCGAGACGAAGGGCGCCGAGGTCGTCGGCGCCTACAAGTACAATCTCTCCGGCAACGAGGTCATCGGCGTCATCCAGGGGACGTCGAAGGACAACGTGATCGAGTTCAACTGGCTCGAGCAGAAGGGCGGTGCCGGCTCCGGCCGCGGCATCTTCTACATGAGCAACGACGGCAACGCCTTCGAGGGCACGTGGGGCTCGGGTGACAACAACAAGAATGGAGGCGGCTGGAGGGGGCACCGCATGTGAGCTCGCGCCTCTCGCTGCCGAGCGTCACGCCCGACGCGCACCACGTCCAGGCGACCGAGCTCGAGGAGCCAAATACGCGTGATCGGGGCGGCGTGGGCGCGCCGGACAATCTTCGGACGTCCTTCGAGTGAAGCGGGTGACAGACGAGCCTGCGCGGGCGTACGTTCTGGCGATGAGCGATTTCGACATGAAGGATCTTTCGCCCGCTGCACTCGTCTCCGCCGTCACGACGGGAGAGGGATTCACCAATCCGCGACTCGTCGCGCTCGCCTCGGCGGGCCTCGGCGTGCTGCTGGCGGCTGGCAACTTCGTCCTCATCTACGTGCTCCATCAGTACTACCCGTACCTGCTCGGCCTCGCGCCGACGTTCATCCTCGCCGGGTTCTTCATGCTCGCCACGGGTGAGCCGAAGTCGCGCGGCGAGGGGCAGACGGCACCGATGTGGAGCCGCGCGGGTCTCGCGGGCTCGATGCTCGTCGGCCTCGGCATCGGCATCTGCCTCGTGTTCCTCGTGCACTGGAGCCCCTGAAGTAGGCGCCAGACACGAGAGCGGGGCGCCGTCAGAGACGGCAGCGCCCCGGCCCCGTGTTGCACGTGCCGCAGCCGAGAGCGGTGCATGTGGCGTCACTCGTGCAGGTGACCGTCGTGCAGACGAGCGGCGCGTCGGGCGTGTCGTTCGCCGCGCCGTCGTTCGCAGGCGTCGTATCGGCGGGCGTCGCGTCCGCAGGCCGCGAGTCGTTGCTCGTGCCGTCGGTGCTCGTGCCGTCGGCTCCGCCTTCGATGTTGGTCGCCGTGTCGGCGGCCGTCTCGCCACTGGCGTCGTCGGCGGGCGCATCGCCGATGGCGTCGTCGCCGGCGGCGGTGTCGCTACCACCGTCGAGCTCGTCGACCGTGGGAACCGTGTCGTCTTCGCTGCAGCCGACGAGGCATACCGAGAGCACGAGACCGAGGATGATCCGCATGCCGAGCATGATAGCGCGAAGCCGCGCGCGAGATCGATCCGGCGATCACTCGTCGGTTCGCGGTCCTCGAGCTCGCGGGCTCGGGCGCTGATCAACGAAGCCGTGGGTACGTCCCCCGCTCGATGGAGAGATCAATCAGCGTGACGAGCAGGTCGGTATGGAATGGCTTCCGTACGAAACGAACCCCGTACTGCTCCGCAACGGCAGGAACGTCCAATGCCACGGACGCGACGACGACGGAGACTCTCGCGCCGGTCGCAGCAAGCTCGGCGAGAAGCTCAGCGCCGTTACCGTCGGGCAAGCGCAGATCGAGGATGATGGCGTCGACGTGCCCGGCGGATAGCTCACGCCGTGCGTCCGCCAGCGTCGTGGCGGCGACCGCGGCATATCCCTCGTCGCGCAGCGACTCGCATGCGGCTTCGAGGATGTCGCGCTCGTCCTCCACCACCAGCACACGCGCTCGCGGCTCCCGTGCTCCCACGATTCCCCCGATCGGGTGGTCGGATACGTCGTCGAGCGCCTCGCGTCGACGGCGTGGCGCGTCACGCCAGTCGTGGGTCGGCAGAAATGTGTACGAATTCACACCTCCGGCGAGACGGGTAAAAAGGACAAGGCTCTACCGAGCTTTCGCTCGTCGCTCGACTTCTGTTCCGTCGTGGGCGCGCGCCCGGTGATCACCACCAACGCGTCGGGAGCGTCAGCCTGCGGCTCAGTCGTCGCCCCATCTCGAAGAGCGGCTTCAACCGTTCGAGCTGGTTCGGATCCTCGATGATGCGATCGTTCCCGTGATCCTCGCGCGAGAGCACCATGCTGACGGTGGCCGCGTAGGTCCCCCAGAACGGCATCGGCTGGTTGCGATAGAGGACGTGGGGCAGGTTCGGATACCCCTTGTTGTTGATCTGATCCCAGAGCGGAATGTTGAGCGGGTGCGTCGAGACGCGCAGATCCATCGGCTCGACGAGGTGGAGCCCGGTCTCGGTGAACAGACGCCGCAGCTCGCGCGTGCTCAGGTAGAGCGTGCCGGACGGGTAGCCGGGCGCGTAGAACGCCTTCTTGTCGAAGGTGAACTCCGTGCTGAGGAAGAAGACGCCCTTCGGCTTGAGCAGCTGCCCGGCCTGGCGCGCGACGTCGATGACGGCGTCGGCGAACCCGATGTGCTCGATCGCACAGAGCGAGCTCACGAAGTCGAAGCTCTCCTTCTGGAGCTCGATCTTCCGCATGTCCATCGAGACGACGGTGAGGTTCTTCTGCTCGGGCCAGACCTCGTCGGGGCGGCGCGACGCGTCTCCCCACGCGCCCTTCGCGCCGTACAGGTCGGTGACCACGAACTCCGACGCGCCCTCGGCCATCAGCGGGATCGTCGTCTCGCAGCCGCAACCGAGCCCCGCGATGCGACCACCGGGGGGCAGATAGCGCTTCTTCGCCTCGAGCTGCTGCGCGTACTCCCACTGTTTGTTGTGGAGGCGCGGCTCCTGGCCGACGTGGCGGAGATGCTCGATGACGTCGGGCCGGAAGAAGTCGACCGCGTCGACGATCTTGGAGAGCGAGATCCGCTGCGAGACGTCGACGGCGGGGAGCTCGTGCTCGACTTTCGCCGACCGCGCGAGATCCGTCCAACTCAGGAGGTCCATACGGCGGCGGGTAACATGACGGTCGATTCGCGGCTATCGCGAAGGCCGACGAGCACCTGCGATGCGGATCAGGCCGCCTTCTCGGTCGTGACCCGTTTCGCTGCGCGCACGTGCTCGCAGAACGCGGCCACTCCGTCGAGCACGTGCGCCGTCCGGATCGAGGGGAACATCTCGAACGCATGCTGCGCGAGCGGGATCTCGGCGTAGGCGATGGGCGCTGCGGCGATGGTGCGGAACCGTGCGACGAACCGACGCGACTCCTCGACCGGCGCGAGGGTGTCGTGCGTGCCGTGCACGACGAACCATGGCGGCGCGTCCGCGTGGATGCGCGAGATCGGCGACGCCTTCTCGTAGGCCGCGCGATCCTCCGACAGCTTCTTCTTCATGACGATCCGCTCGAGCATCCGGCGCATGCCCTCACCCGGCCAGTGCGGATTGCGATCGACCACGAAGTCGTAGACGCCGTAGAACGTGACGCAGCCGTCGACGCGCGTGTCGGCCGACTCGAACCCCTCCTGGTACTCGGGATCGTTCGGCGTGAGCGCCGCGAGCCCTGCGAGGTGCGCGCCCGCGGAGTTCCCGGCGAGGACCAGGAGGCTCGGATCGGCGCCGTACTCCGCGGCGTGCTCGCGCACCCACGCGATGGCGCGCTTCACGTCGACGAGGTGATCGGGGAACGTCGCGCGCGGGCTGAGGCGATAGTCGATGGAGAAGCAGACCCAGCCGAGCGCGGCGAGGTGGTTCATCATCGGGAGCCCCTGATAGATGCGCTGGCCGACCACCCAGCCGCCGCCGTGCACGTAGACGAGACAGGGCGCGCCGCGGTCGTTGGGGCGCGCCTCGCGCGGCCGCACGACGTCGAGGTGCAGTCGCACGGTGCCGCGCTTGGTCGGGATCTCGGCGAACGGGATGTTCTTGATGCGCATGACGCCCGTGCGCCGCACCGGGAACGGCATCGCGAGGAGCCCGTACATCGGCGGACCGAGGACCGTCTGCACGCCGAACGCATCGGCGAGCGCGCGGGTGACGATCGCCGTCGTGCCGTGCGCGCGCCGCTGCGCCTCGATCAAGAGCCCGACCCCGAGGAGCGTGAAGGACAGCGCGAGGAGCCCGGTGAACCCCGCGAGACCGCCGTGCAAGGAGAACGCCGCCGCGGAGACCAGCTCGAGGCCGATGAAGTGGAGGGCCAGCTCCGCGACGAGCCAGCTCGCGAAGAAGCTCGGGACCACGATCACGAACGGCGAGCGCAGCGGCTTCCAGACGTTCACCGAGAGCGCGAGCGAGACCAGCGCGAAGACGAAAAAGGCGCGCTCCACTCACCTTCCATAGGCCCGCCTGCGGTGGGTTTCCAGTCGAAGTGAAACATGTTCTACTATTGGTCGATGCCGACGAAGCTCTGCCGCGATCTGGGCCTCTCCGTTCCGATCTTCGCCTTCACGCGCAGCAAAGAAGTGGTCGTCGAGGTCTCCAAGGCGGGAGGCATGGGCGTGCTCGGCGCCATCGCGCTCTCGCCCGAGGAGCTCGAGGAGCACCTCCAGTGGATCGACGCACACATCGAGGGGAAGCCCTACGGCGTCGATACCGTCATGCCGGTGAAGTACGAGGGGAAGGGGGACGGGAACGTCGACCGCAAGGCGCTCGACGCTATGATCTCGCAGAAGCACCGCGAGTTCGTCGACGGGATCCTGAAGCGCTTCGAGGTGCCGGAGCTGCCGCCCGAGCACGAGTTCCACGACCCCATGCTCGGCTGGAGTCTCGAGCGCGGGATGGCGCACGTCGACATCGCGCTCCGTCATCCCATCGCGCTGATCGCGAACGCCCTCGGCACCCCGCCCGAAAGCGCCATCGAGCAGGCGCACGCGAAGGGCGTGAAGGTGGCCGCGCTGTGCGGCAAGCAGGCGCACGCGCTCGCGCACAAGGCAGCGGGCGTCGATGTGATCATCGCGCAAGGCACGGAGGCCGGCGGTCACACCGGCGAGATCGCCGGGATGGTGCTCTGTCCCGAGATCGTCGCGGCCGTCGGCGACACCCCGGTGCTGATGGCCGGCGGGATCGGGTCGGGTCGCCAGATGGCGGCCGCGATGGCGCTCGGCGCGCAGGGCGTGTGGACGGGGTCGATCTGGCTGACCGTCGCGGAGGCGGTTCCGTACCTGCCGGCGGGAGTCGTCGAGAAGCTCCTCGCCGCGTCGTCGAGCGACACCGTGCGCTCGCGCGCGATCAGCGGGAAGCCGGCGCGCCAGCTGAAGACCGCGTGGACCGAGGCGTGGGACTCGCCGCAGTCTCCCGGCACGCTGCCGATGCCGCTCCAGTGGCTCGTGCAGGGGGAGGCGGTGGAGCGCATCTACGCGAGCGGCGTGAAGGCGCTGATGGGCAGCCCCGTCGGTCAGATCGTCGGCGCGATGAACCAGGTGCGCCCGACGCGCGAGGTCATCGCGGACATGGTCCGCGAGTACCAGGAGTCGGTCGCACGCATGCCGTCCGTCGGATCACGCGCGTGAGCGTGGGCCGCGTCCCGAGCCACTTCGGCGACGCCTTCGCCGCGCAGCTCGCGCGGTTCGCGAATCACTGCCGCCCGTTCCCGAGCGAAGAGGTCACGAGCCGCAACGTCGACGCCGAGGTCCACCCGCACGAGGTGGGGCTCACGCACGGGGACGTCGACGCCATCTGGGGCGCGTGCACCACGCTCTACCAGACCGGTCTGCACCCCGCGCTGTCGCTCACGCTACGGCGGCGTGGGAAGGTGGTCATCGATCGCGCCATCGGGCACCTCCGCGGCAACGGCCCGGAAGACGGTCCAGAGACGCCCAAGGTGCCGGTGCGCCACGACTCGCTCTTCACGCTCTACTCGGCGTCGAAGGTCGTCACCGCGATGCTCGTGCACCAGCTCGTCGAGCGCGGGAAGCTCGGCCTCGACGACCGCGTCGCGCAGTACATCCCCGAGTACGCGTGCGCCGGCAAGGAGGACACGACGATCCGCCAGGTGCTCACGCATCGCGCGGGCGTCCCGACGGTGCAGGGCGTCGAAGCGGATCTCGATCGCTTGCTGGATTGGCCGTACGTGATCGCCCAGCTGTGCAAGGCGCCGGCGTTGACGAAGCCCGGGAGCCGGCTCGCGTATCACGCGCTCACCGGCGGCTACATCCTCGCGGAGGTGCTCCGCCGCGTGACCGGCAAGGAGCTGCGCACGCTCGTCGCCGAGGAGATCCGGACGCCGCTGGGCTTCCGTGACTTCGACTACGGCCTCGCTCGAGAACGTGCACACGAGGTCGCGGTGAACGCGTTCACCGGTGCGCCGCCGTTCCCGCCGTTCGCGTGGGTGCTGAAGCGCTCCCTCGGCGTGGACGTGCGCGACGCGGTGAAGATCTCGAACGATCCACGCTTCCTCTCCTGCGTGATCCCCTCGGGCAACATCGTCTGCACGGCCAACGAGGCGTGTCGGTTCTTCGAGCTCCTGCGCTGCGAAGGGGAGCTCGCGCACGAAGGCAAGCGCGTGCGTGTCTTCGCGCCCGAGACGGTCCGGAGCGCGGTCGCGCGCACGACCTCGATCCTCGAGATCGACTCCTTTCTCGGCATCCCCGTGCGCTACGGGATGGGCTTCATGCTCGGGAGCCCGATGATGGGCCTCTACGGCGCGCAGACCCCGCGCGCCTACGGGCACATCGGCTTCACCAACGTGGTCGCGTGGGCCGACCCGGAGCGCGAGATCAGCGCGTGCCTGATGACGAGCGGCAAGCCGTTCATCACGCCCGGGCAGGTCGTGTGGCTCAACGTCGCCTACACGATCTCCCGCCGCATCGCGCGATAG
>JBKJQC010000464.1:0-3555 GCA_046593995.1 Polyangiales bacterium | reverse complement strand
CTGCGCGACGACGCCGGCGAGCGACTCCGCGAGCATACCGCGCACCTGCGGCTGCTCGTCGGCGTCGACCATCGATCGCATCATCAACGCGTTCCCCGCCGACGAGCAGCCGCAGGTGCGCGGTATGCTCGCGGAGTCGCTCGCCGGCGTCGTCGCGCAGCAGCTCCTGAAGACCGCGGACGGTAAGGGACGCGTCGCCGCGCACGAGATCCTCGTCGGCACGAGCGCGCTCGCGTCGATGATCCGCGAGGGGAAGACCTACCAGATCCCGAGCATCATGCAGAGCGCGCAGAAGCTCGGCATGCAGACCATGGACATGGCGCTCGAGATGCTCGTCTCGAAGAAGCGCGTGACCGGCGAGACGGCGCTGGAAAAGGCGATGGACAAGGAGTCCTTCGCCAAATACGTCTCGAACCGCAGCGAGCTCGGCCTCGAGTAGCTCTCACCGCGCCGCCAGCTTCGATTGAACACGGAGGCACGGAGGCTCGAGCAGTCTGCCGATCGCTGCATCGACCCTTCGCTGCACGCCACCGCTGCCGCGTCGTCGACTTCGAGTCCACACCGAGGCGCCAAGATGGGGAGGCGAGAGGGAGGGAGCTCGAGCCGGTCTGCCGATCGCAGCCACACCGTCGGTGCGCACGAGTTGCGGCGTGACGCTTTGGCACGCGCGCGGCAGCACTCTCGAGCCTCCGTGCCCTCCGTGCCTCCGTGCCTCCGTGGTTTTCTCGGGCGCCGTGAGCCGCGCGGCGAGGGCTGTCGTCGAAGAGAGGCGCGGGTCAGCCGGCGGCGGCGGGCTTCGGGGTCGTCTGCACCACCGCGCCGGGGCCGGAGATGCGCTCGTCTCCCAACATCGAGGGGCGGTCCGAGAGGAACGCGAAGAACTCGCGCATGCGGGCCTTCTGTTCGGGCGGCATGTATTCGAAGTTGCGGCCTCGGTCGATGATCTCCCAGAAGTCCTTCGACTCGACGCGCTCGAGCTCGTCGCGGATGGCGCGCAGGCGGTCCTTCGGCTCGTGCTCCATGTCCTCACGGATGCGACGCGCCTTGTCCTCCTCGCCGACGCTCAAGTAGTACGCGGCGAGCTTCACCTGCGCCTTGCGCACGCCCTTCAGCCCTTGCTCCTGTCCGCGCTCGTCGGCGGAGCGATCGAGATCGAGGAACGCTCGCAGGAGCGCCTCTTCCTGCGGGAGCTTCAGCTCGTGCGCGAGCTCGACCAGCGCGCAGACGTCGTAGGCGACCGTCTCCGTGACGAACGCCAGGCTCATGCTGAAGGAGACGTGGCCGTAGAACTTCATCTTCTCGACCGCGACGACCGCGGCGGCGCCGTTGTGCGCGCGGAGCATCGCTTCGATGAGGAGCCGATACTGGTTGAGGATGTTGTAGGCGGTGCGCACGTCCTTCGCGTTGAGCGTCGCGCGCAGGTAGCTGTTCATGAACCAGGTGCTGAGCGTGAGGAGATCGTCGTCCTTCGCCGCGAGCGCTGCCTCACCGATGTAGCGGGTGTCGATTGCGATGAGGTAGTTGATGTCCTTCATCGACGAGAGCGCCTCGTTGTAGATCCCGAGGTACTGCCGCATGATCTTCCACTCGACCCAGGTGCGCCGGGTCTCGAGGTCGACCAGGGACTCGGGCGCCATCGCGACGAAGTCCGGGTTGTCCTGGACGTCCTTGCCGATCTTGAACCACAGCGGCGTCGCGTCGGCCTTCTTGCGGACGTAGTCGACGCAGAGGTCCTTGAGGCCGTCGACCGCGCGGCTCGCGATGATCTTGTCCTTGCCGGAGATCGAGTTGCTGGTGATGTCGGTCAGCTCGGCCATGCCGTTGAGGAGCTCGGCCTGCAGCAGATCGCGTCGCTCGCGGTCTTCGGCGCGCATGCCCTCGCGCGCGTCGCGGAGGGCGTCGCGACGGATGCGCGTGATGATGTTCTCCGGCTCGAGGAAGCGGAACACGTACGCGAAGTACGGGGCCATCACGACGAGGCCGACGGTGTCCATGAACATCATCGCGACGACCGTGACGCGCGGCACGAAGTTGCCGCGGATCGACATGCTGAGCCAGATGCCGCAGACGCACGCGATGACGTAGAAGGCGAGGATGAGGACGTTCGTCCGATCCTTCAAGAACATCTTCGTCACGCCGGTGTATCGCTCGGCGGAGAGCTGCACGACGATGCTGACGACCGTGATCACGATGCCGAGGACGGCTGCGATCATCCCGCCGAGCGCGCTCACGGCGTCGGGGATGTGGTCCTGATCGAAGTTCAGGTAGTTCTTCAGCGGCCCGTCGACGGTCTCGACCGCCTTCCCGCCGGTCACGTAGTGGTCGATGGCGTAGAGCCCGGCGAAGGCGAGGACGGAGATCGCCGTCAGCATCAAGACCGGCTCGACCCACAGCCGTCGGAACCCGCCTTCCTTTTCGCCTGAGCTCACGGTCGCCAGGATACGTCAAAACCTCCTCTTCGCGCGCGCCACCTCTGCGCGTGGTCGAGGATTCGGCTGTCACTCGGTGCCGCGGTGTGACTCCGCGCCGTTCCGCGACTACATCGGCGTGATGGCCCGGGTACCCTTCGACGAGAGCGTCGTCGCTCGTTGCCGCGAGCTCGCGGCCTCGATCGCGAAAGACGTCCAGAGCTACATCGACGCGCACACGACGGTCGGCGTCGAGCGTGTGACGCTGCGCGCGCTCGGGATCGTTGGCACCGACGACCAGGGAGTCCCCCTCGTGAATCGGCTCGTCGATCGGCTGCACGTCGCGGGGGTCACGGGCATCGGTGCCTGCTCGGCGCTCGGCGCCTCGCTCGTGCGCCACGGCGGCTCGCTGCAGGACGCCGCCGAGCGCTTGGCCTTCGGACCCGAGCTCGACGAGCTCTTTCCCGAGAGCACTCGAGGTGCGGTGGGGAAGAAGGAACTCTCTCTCGAAGACCGCGCGTCGGCAGAACAGGCGCTCGGCCCGATCGTCGCCCAGGCGCTCGCGCGGATCGACGAAGCGCGCCGTGCGAAAGAGACGCTCCGCGCCGCGCACCCGATGCAGACGCAGCCCGGCACTCCTTGGAAGTACGTGATCGTCGCGACCGGGAACATCTACGACGACGCGGTCCAGGCGAAGGGCGCGGCGTTCGCCGGCGCCGACATCGTCGCGGTCATCCGCGCGACCGCGCAGTCGCTGCTCGACTACGTGCCGGAGGGCGCGACGACCGAGGGCTTCGGCGGCACGTTCGCGACCCAGGCGAACTTCGAGATCATCCGCCGCTCGCTCGACGAGGCGACCATGCGCCACAACCGCTACATCATGCAGACCAACTACTCGAGCGGTCTGTGCATGGCGGAGATCGCGTGGATGGCCGCCGTCGAGCGGCTCGACATGCTGCTCAACGACGCGATGTACGGGATCCTCTTCCGCGACATCAACATGCGTCGCACGTTCATCGATCAGTACTTCTCGCGCCGGGTCATCGCGCGCAGCGGGATCATCATCAACACCGGCGAGGACAACTACATCACCACCGCGGACGCCTACGACGCCGGCCACACGGTGATCGCCTCCCAGTTCATCAAC
>JBKJQC010000389.1:0-2864 GCA_046593995.1 Polyangiales bacterium | reverse complement strand
GGTCTCGCCCGACTGTGAGACCGCGATGACGAGGTCGCCTGGGCCGATGATGGCGTCGCGATAACGGAACTCGCTCGCGAGCTCCACCGTCGCGGGGACCTTGGCGACCGACTCGATCCAGTTGCGTCCGGCCATCGCGGCGTGATGGCTCGTGCCGCAGGCGAGGAGGACCACGCGGTTGATCGCCTTCGCGTGCTCGTCGGTGAGGCCGATCTCGGCGCCGTTGATGTCCGAGTCCTCGAGGACGACGCGGCCGCGCAGGGTGTTCTCGAGCGCGGTCGGCTGCTCGAAGATCTCCTTGAGCATGAAGTGCTTGTACCCCTGCTTCTCGGCCTGGGCGGGGGACCAGTCGACCTTCTTCGGCGTGCGCACGACCGGCGTGACCGTGAAGCGCTCCGCGGAGCCGTCTCCGTGCACGAGGAGGCGTTCGATCTTCACGCCGTTCGCACGGAGCTCGCAGATGTCGCCGTCCTCGAGGAAGATCACGTCGCGGGTGTGGGCGAGGAGCGCCGGTACGTCGCTCGCGGCGAAGACCTCCCCCTCACCGATCCCGAGGACCAGCGGGGAGAACGACTTCGCGACGACGATGACGTTCGGCTCCTTGCGCGAGACGGCTGCAATCGCGTACGCGCCACGTACGCGGGCGAGGGCGAGCTTGGTCGCTTCGAGGAGCGACGAGGCGCCGTTGGTCAGCTCGATGTCGATGAGGTGGGCGGCGATTTCGGTGTCCGTCTCGGAGAGGAACTTGCGCCCCTGCGCCATCAGCTCGTTGCGGAGCTCGACGTGGTTCTCGAGGATGCCGTTGTGCACGACCGCCACTTCACCGACGAGGTGCGGGTGGGCGTTGGCCTCGCTCGGCTTGCCGTGGGTCGCCCAGCGGGTGTGGCCGATGCCGACCGTGCCGGCGATCGGCTTCTCGCGCACGACGTCGTCGAGCTTGGAGAGCTTCCCGACCGCGCGGACGACGCCGAGCTTCGCGGGCTCACCCAACAGCTGAGGCGACGTGTCGATCACCGCGAGACCGGCGGAGTCGTAGCCGCGGTATTCGAGCTTTCGCAGCCCTTCGATGAGAAGAGGGGCGCAGGTACGCGGTCCGATGTAGCCGACGATGCCGCACATGATTCCGTTCACTCCTTCGAGGGAGGCTGCCACCGCGACGCGCGGCGCAAACGACCCTGCCGTCTCTCTTGATGCCTCGAGTCGCTCTTCGTTCGCTCGACCCGCGCACTACGTGTCGTTCGCGTTGCGCTCCGGCATGAAGCCACGACGGAGCCCGGTCGGCCACCTCTCGGATCCCGGCGCTCCGGAACGGCTGCCAGGAGGCTGCTTGGTCGTTTCATCTGCGGCGCGGGTATCGTCCGTCCGCTACGAGATCCGCAAACGCCGGTAGCCGCGCTCCGCTTCCCGAAACGCGTCTTTCGCTGCGGGCAACCCGATCGTGGACCGCCACCCTCCCGCTCCAGGCGCTTCCTACGAAGCGTGCCCCCTGATCCGCGCGCGAGCCCGTCCCTCGCACCGTCCCCTCGCGAGCTACCGCTCCGCGACGTGCGCGATCTCGCCCTCGCCGTGATCGAGGGGGCCGTCGCCGCAGAGTCGCTCGCGAAGGAGCTCCGGCGCACTCCGGATCGGAGCCGGCACTTCCAGGACATCGCCGAGCGACTGCGCTCCGTCGTCGGCCGCGCGTCGATCCGTCACGCGTTGACTCAAGAGTCAGCGGCGACGACGGTGTCGATGCCTCCTGCGTCGGCGCATCCGGTCACGCTCCCCACGCCGCCGCAGCTCGCCGGATTACCGGCCGCGGCCCCTCCCGTGCGGAGCGAACGTCCAGCTCCACCGCGGCCGGCGCCCACCGAGACCCGCGGCCTGGTCGATTCGGGCGAGCACACGATCGGTGAGCGGATCTCGGGATCGCCGCAGCTCGACCGCATCGAAGCTCGAGTCCAGAGCCTCGCGAACGCAGATCCCGCGAACGCACGCGCGCTCGGCGCGCTCCTCGAGCGGCTCGCGAAGCTCGAAGATCTCCTCGCGAAGATGGCCACGCAGCGCGAAGAAGGAGAGCGCTACACCCTTCGCTCGCCCGAGGAGGCGATCGCCCTCGCCGCGCGACTGACCGAACGGCTGCGACGCGATCCGCGCGTGACGGTCCGCATCGAGCCCGCCTAGCCCGCGCCCCGAGCGATCCGGGCGAGCGCCGCGATGTCGCGCGCCGGCGTCTGCGCGTCGTCGTCGCTCGAGCGCTCCTCCGGAAAGATCAGCACCACGCCGCGGCGACGGCGGCGAATCGAGCTGCTCACCGCCCCGTGCGCCACCCCGGCGCGATGGAGCGCCGTCAGCGCAGCCGAGATCTCGAGACGCTCCAGATCGGTGAGCGAGCTCGCCGGCTCTCCGGACACGACCTCGACCCGAATCGCGTCGCCGGCTTCGTGGCGACGGATGCCGAGCGCGGACGGGAGCGAAGGGTGCAATAAGGTCGCGAGCGCGAGCGCGAGCGCGTGGCGCGGGTCGGTCGCGCGGACGAGGAGCTCGTCGCGATCGAGGAGGAGATCGGTGACGATGTCGCCGCGCTCGACGAACCGCGCGCCTATCGGCGGCAAGGACGGGCGAAGGCTCGCCGGCCCTGACGACGGCACGGCGAGCGGCTCGTCCGGCCACTCGATCGCGGCGATCTGGGCCCGGACGGCAGCAGCGTCGGGCGGGCGCTGCGCCGTATCCTCGCGGCAGAGCGCGGTGATCAGCAGAGCGATCGGCTCGGGCGCATGGGGCGTGAAGGGGTCGATCCCGAGCAGCTCCGCGAACAGCACGCCGAGCGCATAGAGATCGCTCTGCGTGGTGGCAGGCTCGCCACGTCGTTGCTCCGGCGCCAT
>JBKJQC010000331.1:0-4860 GCA_046593995.1 Polyangiales bacterium | reverse complement strand
GCCGTCGAGGAGGATCGGGATCTCCGTCGCGTCGCTCATGAACTCGACGACCTCGAGGACTTGCGTCCAGCTGGCCTCGTTGTTGTCACGCACGCCGAGGGCCGCCGAGATGCTCAGGCCGGAGCCCCAGATGCCCTCGAAGCCGGCCTCCTGCACGACCTTCGCGCTGAGCCCGTTGTGCGCTTCCATGAGGAAGGCGAGCTCCTTGCGGGTCAACATGCTCTTCAACTTCGTGGTCTTCTTCATGGGGGCTCCGGAGGGCATGACCAGACGCTTTTCCCATCCCCGGCCGGGCGTGGGAACTACAAATCGTGGTGCGAAGCGAGGTTCGCGCTCGACGTTCTCGTTCGCACGGACGCCGTCGGCCGGTGCGAAAGCCATGTTTCGCGCGTTTACGAGCGCCGCGGATCGGTCGAGGCTGGTTGGCCTAGCGCCCATCAGAAAAAACGGGGAGACGAAGAGATCAAGAGTGCTGCCGCGCGCCAGCTACGAGAGCGACAAACGGTTTGAAGACCCGAGAGAACACGGAGGCACGGAGACACGGAGGCACACGGAGGTCGAACAGTGCTGCCGCGGGCTACGCACCCAGGTCGCCCTCGCTGAGGAAAACAGGGACGCCTGGCAGGCGACACGAGCCTCGCAACGGAGACGTCACGACCGGCAGACGGCTCGAACCTCCGTGCCTCCGTGCCTCCGTGTTCAATCTGGCGTGCGCAAACCGATCGGCGCTCTAGCGGGCGACGAAAGTCGCGTCCGCCGCTCCGGTGTTGGCCGTCGCGGAGGCGCTGATCTCGAGCTGCGTCGTGAGCTCGTTGTGCCCTGCCGTCGTGGACCACACGGCGTTGTTGGCGAAGCGAATCGCGTACTCGGGGCGCGTGCGGATCGTCGCCGCGGCGTCGGGCAACCAGAGCGACAGCGTGTACGTTCCGGGCGTGACGCTGGCGGGGATGCCCAGCCTGCGCGAGAAGGTGTGCGACTGGCCGCCCCACCATCGGCGCGGGTCGACGTCCGCTCCCGCGAGCTGCACCTCGTAGGTCGCGCCGTTGCCCTGCAGCACGGCGTACACCGGCCGCGCGTTGAACGGGCTGGCGTACCCGTCGTTCCGCAGCGTGACGTCGAGCTCCAGGCGATCGCCCGGTCGTACCGCCTGGGAGTGCGTGGCGCGCTCGAGCACGAAGCGATATCCGAGCTTGCGCGTGATCTCGTCGCGACACCCTTGCTGTGCCCAGAGGCCCGTCGTCGGATGGACGACGCCGAGGTGGTAGTTCGAATTGAGGAAGCTGAAGTGCAGCTGTGCGAGCTCGGTGCGCGCGGTCGTGCAGTCCGCGCGCCCCGGCGAAGCACACGTCTCGCCCCCCATCGGGGTGAAGCGCGTGTCGGCTGCGACGAAGGTCTTCCACGTCGCGACCGGCGTCGCATAGGTGCCGGAGTCGTCGCTGCTCGCGAGGAAGCAGTCGTTGAAGTGCCCCGCGCGCGCGACGTTGGTGTTGGTGAACGCCTCGGCGTCGGCGAGCGCTCCGTGCGCAGGGAAGTACGCGTCTTTTCGCATCGGCGTGCGGAACTGCATCATCCGCCCGGCGGGCAGCGCCGCGAAGAGCGCGTCGATCACCTGCTTCCACTCACCGCTGGTGACGAGATGCGAGCTGTGGAACTCCCCCCACGGTCCGACGAAGCCAGCCTCGATCACCGAGATCACGTCGGCGTTGTTCGCGAGCACCGTCTTCAGCTGACCGATGTGAGAGACCACACGCGCGACCGCCGGGTCGAGGTTCTCTCCGTTCGGATAGACCTCGTGGTAGTAGAACCGCAAGACGACCTTGGTCCCTGCGGTGCGCACCGCGGCGAGGCCGAGGCCGATGTTGGTGAGCAGCGTCGCGGGGAGCGTGTCGACGTTGCTCGGGAGGATCACGCGCGCATACGAGAGTGTCTTCCCGCCGGTGCGCGTCGACGTGACGTTCCGGTCGGTGACGATGTCGATCCAGTCGTGCCACCCGCGTTCGGGGTTGAGCACGTCCCCGGTGAGCTCCGTGTACGTTCGCGTGGTGCGGGGAACCGCCGCGTCGGTCGACGCCGTGTCGACGGACGTCTCGAGCGTGGGCGTGTCCGTTCTCGCATCGGTCCCCGCATCGAGCGTCGTGTCGCCGGAAGTCGCGCTGTCGGGAGGAACCGCGGTGTCGCTGGCCGTCTCGTCGGTCGTCGTGTCGGTCGACGCCGTGTCCGCGGTCGCCGAATCGATCGTCGTCGAGTCGTCGCTCGCGTCCGGGAGCTCGCCGCCGGGATTGTCCAAGCCGGGCTCGTCGGAGCCGCACCCGACGATCGCGAACGCGAGAGCGAGCCAGATCTGCTTCATGGAGATCGAGGAGACCCCAGTTCCTCGAACGCCACAACCGCTCAGCGGCGCGGCAGCGGCGGCGGCGACTCGCGCCGCGGCAGTCCGGCCAGCACCAGGATCGCCGCGGCGAGGTAACAGCCGAACGTCGCGACCGTGCGCGCGTGGATCGGGGCGCGCTTGCGGGCAGCCGAGAGCTCCCCTGGTGTGAGCCCGATCGCGGCGAGCCACAGCGACACGCCGATCGCGAACGCGATCTTCGCCGCGCGCGACCAGATCACACGTACATCCGGATGCCGTGGGTCGCGTCGTGCGTCCCGATCTCGAGCGCGGCGGAGTCGGTCGTGAGCACCATCGGCGCGCGGCCGTGCGGCGCGAACTTCAGCGTGCCACGTGCGATCTTCGAGTTCAGGCAGTAGGTCATCTCACCGGTCGGGTTCGGGTAGTACAGACCGACGGTGTCCTCCTCGTCGAGCTCGAAGCTCCCTTCGATCGTCGCCGCGGCCTGCTTCCCCGAGAACGTCCAGACGCGGTGGCGCTCGATCCGTCCCCGCGCCCTCAGGAGCTCGCCGGCCGCGTGCGCCTCGTACCGGACGCCGCGGTGGCGGATCGCGATCATCGTGATCAGCGGCGTCGTCACGCGCGCGACCTTCACGCGCCCGGAGAACCCTTCGAACACGAGGTCCTTCCCCTCGGGCTCGTTCCACACGTTGCAGTGCGACCACGCGTAGAGATCGGCGTGCCCGGCCCCCCAGTTGTGCCCCTGCATCGCCGGCCAGTCGCGGACCTCCCACGAGCGGGTCTGCTGCGGTCCCTCGACGATCACCTCGCCGTTCGCGCGCGCGTCGAACACCGGCGACACGAGCTTGCTCTTCGGGAAGGGCCCCCGATACATGGCCGGGTGCGGGAAGGGGACGAACGGTGCTCGGTCCTGCGCGTCGAGCGTCACGTCGAAGCGGATGCGTGCGTGACCGTGCTCCACCTCGCCCGAGAGACGATGACCGTCGTACTTCACGCCGGCGACCTCGAGGCGGAAGGGGCGCGTGGTCGCGAGCATCGCCTGCTCGATCGGGATCGTCTGCTTCACGGCGACGTGCCTCGCGGCGCGGCTGTCTCGGGGAAGAGCGGGGACGTTCGGATCGCGGTAGCTCGGGGAGGGCGCGTCCTCGGGAGCGTGATCGAACGCGATCGCCCACGCCTCCGCGACCGTCCGACCGCGCTCGTGGGGCGGACCGCCGCTCGTTCGCTCGGTGGGCGCGAAGACCGTGACCTTGACCCACAGCGCCCGCCGCGAACGCGGATCGTTCAGCTTGAGGAACGTACTCTCGACGTGCCCCTTCTTCGGGTTCACCGCGCGGGCGTCGAACCGCGTCAGGTTCCAGGATTCGGCGTCGGCGGGGGCGTCCATCGCGGCGTCCAGAGCGGATTGGGGGGCGCTCGAATCTTCGGAGGGCTGGCTTTGCACTTCGACCGAATGATGACCCCGTTGTAGGCTGCTGCGCCACTCGGAACCGGACGTGCACGTTTCGAGGTCGTTCTTGGAGGACGCGAGCGCCATGAAGTCGACGAGCCGGTACCTGTCCTCCTCCGCGCGGAGAGCGCGGTGGTTCGTCTCACTGCTGGCGACGCTCGCGGGCAGCAGCCTCTTGCTCGTGCAGGGAGCGGCGCGTGCAGACGCGGGCCCGCCCGACGCGGGGCCAGGTCCGTCGGACGCGGCTCCGACGCCGACGGACGGCGCGCTCCCGCCGCCGATGCCGACGACCGGCACGGTCCTCGCGAAACAGTGCTCCTCCACCGCGGTCGGGAGCGACGACACGCGCTGTCAGCGCGGTCTCTTCACGGTGAGCAAGAGCGAGAAGATCGCGGCCGACTTCGACTTCGACACCGGCTGGCAGCCGAACGGCGCCCCCGTGCAAGTCCGCCTGCTCACCTACCTCCACGGCCGGACTCGCGTCGACATGACGGGCACGATCGACGCGACCTGGCCGGATCCGATCCGACTCCGCCCGGACGGCGTCCGCACGACCGGTCTCCTCGCGATCGACGACGGCGTCGTCGTGAAGGCGATGATCCGCTTCAAGGTGAACGTCGCCGGGAAGGACTACTCGTGGGAGGGGGACATGCCCGGCATCCCGAACGTCGATCTCGCGTCGGTGAGCGGCGTGGTGTTCGACCCCTGGGCCTGGAAGGGCGTGGGCACGGCGCCGTCGACGAGCGGCAAGACGAAGCAGACGGAGCTCGTGAAGGTGCCGATCACCGACGCGATCATCCCCATCCCGGGCATCGAGGGTGGATTCCAGCTCGAGGGCCAAGGGCAGTTCGGGGCGCAGTACACGACGCTGCGCATCGGCTTCGACGAGCTGATCGCGAAGGGCGCCATCGGCGACGTCGATCCGATGAAGTCGTTCACGAGGTTGCTCCTGTCGTCGGCGCCCTCGTTCGACTCGACGCTCACGATCCACGGCGAGCTCACGCGGCAGACGACGCTGCATTTCATCCCCGGCCTGTACTTCGAGATCGTCGGCAAGAAG
>JBKJQC010000325.1:0-12729 GCA_046593995.1 Polyangiales bacterium | reverse complement strand
TGCGAGAGGATCGCCACGTACGCGCGGGGGTCGAGCGGCGCGTCCTTCAGCTCGTCGACGCGATCGGGCGTGAGCTTGAACGGCATGCCGTGGATCGAGGGGAGGATCGCGCGCGCGCCGGCGGCGAAGTGCATGCGCGCGACGGTGTGATTGGCCTCTCGGAAGCGGAGCATGTCCTCGCGCGTCGCGGTGTAGTGCACCGCGGGGCGGCCGGTGAGCGTCGACTTGATCTCGCCGATCGCCTCGGCGCGACACGCCTGCACCCACATCGCGATGTGGCGGAACTCGGTGAGCCGCTCCATCAGCTGCGCGCCGCTGCCGGCGAGGCGTCCGGCGAGCATGTCGAGCGGTAGCGAGAGCGTCTCGAGCTTGAAGCCCGGCTGCTCGCGGTACGCGATCGATGCCCAGCCCTGCGTCGCGCCCGTGTTCATGTCGATCGGATCGTCGTAGACGCCGAACACCGGCGTCCCGGGGTGCGCGCGGAAGAACTTGCCGAGCGCGCGGCTCTTCACGCCGGACGCCTTGAGCAAGAGCGCCGAGCGCGTGACCGAGGCGGCGACGAGCACGCCCTTCCGCGCGCGCACCGTGTAGCGCGCGCCGCGATCCTTCGTCTGCGGGTGCTTGAACTGGCCGCTCACGCCGACCGCGCGGTTCCCCTCGAGGAGCACGCGCTCCGCCGGCGCGCACGAGAGCAGCGTCCCTCCGCGCTTCAGCGTCTCGGGGACGTAGTTGCGGTTGAGGCTCTGCTTCCGGTCCTCGCGGCACCCTTGGAGGCACTGGCCGTGACCGCCGCACCCCTTGATGTACCGCATCATGTAGTGGCTCTCGAAGCCGAGCTTGTCGGCGGCCTGCTTCGCGAGCAAGTTGTGCCGACCGCGCGAGGCCACCGGAACTTCCTCGACGCAGAGCTCTCGCTCGATCACGTCCTGCGCGCGCCACATCTCTTCGGCGAACGCCTGGCCGCCGACGCCGTGGGCGCGCTCCCACTGCTCGAAGATGTCGGCCGGGGTCCGCACTGCGATCGCCGAGTTGATCACCGTGGTGCCGCCGACGATCGACCCCTGGACGATCGGCCAGAAGGCGCGCCCGCGCGTGAAGTTCGAGCCCCACGCGTCGAGCATGTCGCGCATCGCGCCGTAGACCGACGAGGGGTAGTCACCAGGATCGCGGTACGCGCCGGCCTCTACGATCACGACCTGCTCGCCTGCGCGCGCGAGGGTCACCGCTGCCGTCGCTCCGCCTGCGCCGCTGCCGACGACGACCCAGTCGGTCTCGAGCTCTACTTCCCCAGACCGCCCGCGCTCCTGGAACCCGATGTGACTCCCGACCTGGCTCATGACTTGAACGTCCCCGGATCGGGTCCATAAGGACCCAATGCGAACTTCGCGCGCACGGCGGGATCCGCACCCCAGCACATGCCCGCCGAGAGCCGCAGGAGGAAGACCGCCTGCCGCAGCAGGTAGACGCGGCTCGCGAGGATGCGCTCGGCGTGCTTCTCGAGGAGCGCCTTCGGCAGCAAAAAGGCGGGGAGCGGGATGAAGACCGTGAAGATGGGCGTGAACGCGAACGTGATGGCGCCGAGGACGACGCCCATCCAGTAGAGATCCTCCGCGTCGTTCTGCATCCGGTGGAGGAACGCGTCGAGGTCGCAGTCCTCCACGCCGGGGAGCCCCGCCGCGCGCGGCATCATCGTCCGCATCCCGAATTTGATGAGCCAGAACACTCTGGCGCCGAGCTTACTCATGGAGGGCCTGCGCGTCTCGGCGCCGGTCGAGAGCGTGTGACTTCGTCACCTCCGCATGACGTACGCGGGAGGTGCGCGCGGCGTGCGGGCGCAGGCTTGTCGTCCGTCAGCATCGGTATCGATCGTGCTACTGGCTCCCACGTGCGTCTTGCGCCCGTCGTCGCCTCCCTCACGCTCACGCTCGTGGCGATCACCGGGGGCGCCGGCCGCGCGCGTGCCGCCGAGGTGATCTACGTCGACCACCCGCTGACGAGCGCGCCCACGCCGAAGGTCGCAGCCGTGACGGTCGGCAGCCGGGGCGGCTCGTTCGGTCCCGAGGGGTGGACGACCACCGGCGACGAGGACGCGATCTGGTTCCTCATTCCGGCGACGCTCCCGAAGGCGCGCGTCGAGGTCTCCGTGAAGGGGATCTCGAACGCGGTGCTCGACGGCGAGGAGCACGATCTCCTCGTCACGTACGGCGACACCGATCGCACGGAGCCGGTGGAGTATTCGCCGGCGTATCGGAACAACAACTTCAAGACCAACCTGCGCATCTTCGGGAGTGCGTCCCCGGCGGCCGGCGGCCGGCCCGGTGGCGCGAACAAGTTGGAGCTGCGCCTCTGCCCCTCGGGGCCCCCGGGGCACTCGGAGTCGTGCGCGCCGGGTTGCCCCGACATCTTCACCGTCGGCTATCTCGGCGGTCCGCCCGAGGCGATCCCGTGGGATCCGGCGACCGCGTATCGCTTCCGCGTGTGGTGGGCGCCCGGCGCGATCCATTACACGCGTGGTGTCGAGCCCGAGGTCCGGCTCGATCACCCCGGGACGCTCGCGCCGAAGCAGCTGCGGGTACGCATCGGGTCGCCGCGTCACGGCAACGGCTCGCCGAACCGCATGCCGAAGGGGATCACGTTCAAGGATCTCGTCATCGCGGGAGAGCCGGGCGCAGAGACGCCGGTGTGCGGCGCCGCGGCCGATGCCGGAACCGACGCTGCGACGACACCGACGGATGCCGGCTGCACCACCGGTCTCTCCGCTTCGGATCTCTCGATGGTGAACGAGGCGGGGCGCGTCGAATATCGACATTGCACCGGGGGCACGCTCCGCGTCGCGCAGTTCTGGGTCGGCGATGTGGTCGACGCGACGAGCCCGAGCCTCACCGGCGGCTACGAAGCGGGGAAGCTGTTCGTCGGCGCGCAGAGCTGCACGCCCGGTGATCCGGTGGTCCTCTCCTCGACGCACGGCTCGCTCGACTGCGCGCGGACGAAGGTCGTCGCGTCCGCGGGCCGCTTGACCGTCGACTGGGCGATTCGACTCGATCCGACGACGCTCGGCGCGGCACCCCGGGGGTTCTTCGTCGACGCCAAGGGCGGCACCCCGGAGCTGCGGCTCGGGTGGACGAAGGTCGGCATGTTCTCGATCGGCGGCGCGGTTGCCGACGCGGGCATCACCGATGTCGGCTCGTCCGAGGTGGGCAGCGGCCACGAGGACGCCTCGACGTCGCCGCCCCGCGAGGGGGGGATCGGCGCCACGCGGGAGGACGACTTCGGCGGCGGCGAGCTCGCGTGCACCTGTGGTGTTCCGGGACGACTTCCGACGCGACCCGTGCCCGGCGCGCCGCTGCTCGCCGGGGGCTTGCTCGTCGGTGTCGCGCGCCGCTCTTCGAAGAAGCGGCGTTCACGGCTACCGTGCGCTCGTGCTCCCCAAGCCCCTGCAGCGGATCCGTCGTCGACTCCGCGCCTCGAGCCGTAACGCGCTCGAGCTCGTGCGGCTCGGTCGGCTCGGCGATCCGTACGGCGCCCCCTTCGAGATCGTCGATCAGTCCGCGCACCATCGGCTCCGTCGTTATGCGATGCCCGAGGGGGTCGAACGGGGACCGGCGGCGCTGTTCGTGCCGCCGCTGATGGTCACCGCCGAGGTCTACGACATCTCCTCCGACGTCTCGGCGGTGTCGGCCCTCGCCGCGCGCGGTGTGCACCCGTTCGTCGTCGACTTCGGCGCGCCCGAGGACGAACCGTCCGGCATGCGACGCACCCTCGCGGATCACGTGCGCGCGGTCGTGCGCTGCATCGAGCGCGTGCGCGCGCTCACCGGGCGCGACGTGCACGTGCTCGGGTACTCGCAGGGGGGGATGTTCGCGTACCAAGCGGCGGCCTTCGCGCGCAGCGCCGGTGTGAAGTCGCTCGTCACCTTCGGCAGCCCGGTCGACATCCACCGCGGTCTCCCGGCCATCCACAGCGACATCACCGGCGCGCTCGTCCGCGGCGTCGAGCCGGTTGCGAGCTGGATCCTCGCGCGGATCGACGGCCTCCCCGCCACGCTCACGAGCACGGCGTTCAAGATGCTGAGCCCGCGGAAGGAGCTGCAGGCGCGCGTCGAGTTCGTCTCGAAGCTGCACGACCGCAACGCGCTCGTCCGACGCGAATCGCGCCGACGGTTCCTCGGCGGCGAGGGGTTCGTCGCGTGGCCCGGTCCGGCGCTGCGCGTGTTCTTCGACGAGTTCATCGTCCACAACCGCATGTTGAGCGGCGGCTTCGTCATCGACGGTCACACCGTCGCGCTCTCCGACATCACCTGTCCCATCCTCGCGTTCGTCGGGGCGAGCGACGAGATCGCGCGGCCGGCGTCGATCCGCGCGATCACGCGCGCCGCGCCCGACGCCGAGATCGCGTTCGTCACGGTGCCCGCGGGACACTTCGGCCTCGTGGTCGGCTCGCGCGCGATGCAGACGACCTGGCCCACCGTCGCCGAGTGGATCCACTTCCGCGAGGGGAGCGGTCCCGAGCCGCAGGCGCTCCGCGTGGAAGACGAGCCCGCGTTCGACGACGAGTACGAGATGGGTGAGCTCGACATCGAGCTCGAGCTGATCTTCGACACGGTCTCACGCGCGGCGAAGCGCGGGAGCCGGCGCGTGGCCGACGCGTTCGCGAGCGCGTCCGACGTCGTCGCGGCGGTGCGTTACCAGGAGCCGCGTCTGCGGCGCCTCGCGGAGCTCGACGGGGACACCCGCGTCAGCGTCGCGCTCACGCTCGCCGAGCAAGCGGCGGCGGCCCCCGAGGCGACGTTCTTCATGTATCGCGATCGCGCGTTCTCCTACCGCGACGCGGACGTGCGCGTCTCGAACGTCGTCCGCGGGCTGCACGCCTCCGGGGTGTCTCCCGGCGATCGCGTCGCCGTGATCATGGGCTCGCGCCCGAGCTTCCTCACGATGGTGACCGCGCTCAATCGCATCGGCGCGATCGCGGTGGTGGTGCCGCCGGATGCGTCGGACGATGCGGCGAAGCGCGCGCTCGCCGCGGTCTCCGTCGCGCACGTCACGGCGGATCCCGACATCGCCGCGCGGTTCCAGCGCGCGCTCGGACGCGACGTCCTCGTGCTCGGCGGCGGCGGCGGGAAGCGCGCGCTTGCTCCCGGTCTCGTCGACATGGAGGCGATCGATCCGGCGCGGATCGAGCTCCCTGCGGACTTCGTCGAGAACCCGGGGCGCGCGCGCGATCTCGCGATGATCCTGCTGCGACCGACCGACCGCGACGAGCTGCGGAGCGTTGCGGTGACCAATCATCGCTGGGCGCTCTCGGCGCTCGGTGCGGCGGCGGCGTGCACGCTCACGCCGCACGACACCGTGTTCTCCTGCGTCCCGCTCCACCATCCGACGGCGATCCTGGTGAGCGTCGGCGCCGCCCTGGTCGCACGCGCGCGCCTCGCGCTCGCCGATCACTTCTCGCCGAGCACCTTCTCCTCGGAGGTCCGGCGCTCGGGCGCCACGGTGGTGTTCTACGCGGGGGAGATGCTCCGTCCGCTCTTGTTCGAGCGTCCGAGCACGGGCGACCGGACGCTTCCCATCCGGCTCTTCGCGGGGAGCGGCATGCGCGGCGATCTCGTCGCGAAGCTCCGCGAGCGCTTCGGCATCGGCGTGATGGAGTTCTACGCCGGCACCGCGCAGCGCGCGATCCTCGCGAACGCGTCGGGTGCGAAGCCTGGAGCGCTCGGGCGGGTGCTCCCGGGCAGCGCGGAGGTCCGCGTCGTGCGCTGCGATCTCGGGGGACGAAAGCCGATCCGCGACGACGAAGGGTTCATGCAGCCGGTCTCGCGCGGAGAGCCTGGATTGTTGGTCTCGCGCGTGGGCGACGACGAAGACGACGCGGGTGCCGTCCAGAACGCGTTCATCGCGGGCGATCGCTGGTTCCTCTCGAACGACGTCGTGCGCAAGGACGACGACGGCGACTTCTGGTTCGTCGACGCGCTCACCGGGTTCGTGGCGACGCCCGGTGGGCCGGTGTCGACGCGCAAGGTCGAGGACGCGCTCTATGCGTTGCCCGAGGTGGAGCTCGCGTCCGTCCTCGACACCCCCGACGGCCTCGTCGGAGCGTTCACCGCGCGTGAGAGGGTCGACCGCGCGCGCATCGACGAAGTCCTCGAGAAGCTCGCGACTCACGAACGTCCGACCCGCGTCATCCAGGTCGAGACCATCCCGCTCACCGATGGCTTCCGACCGCGTCGCTCTGCCGTGCGCGTGGCGCTCGCTCTTGCTCCGCGAAGCTGAATCACCGGGCGTGATTCTCCAACGGCACGACAGGTCGCGAGGCGTCAGGAGTCCGCGTCGAGCTCATTGCAGCGCGAGCCTGGGCAGCTCGTAGATGAAATGCGCGCGCCTCTGCCTCGACCGCGGGGCGCGTTCCGACGGGCGCAAGGAAGAGTGTGGTGAGCGTGAAAGCTGTCCCGGCCGTCTCCTGCGGTGCATTCGGGCATCGTCCTACCGCTGAACGGCGGTCATCCAGCGGACGCGGTGGGTACCCTGCTCAAGGCCAGCCTCCAAGGGGTCGATCCGCGCGGGTTCGACGCCGACGGAGACGATCGTCGCGATGACCGCTCCGGTCGCCTCCGGCAACAAATCGGTGCGGCCGGGGGCCGTGTGTCCGACGAGGTGAGGGTGTTGGGCTTTCCGGCGTGCAGACCTCGGTACCGTCGGGCGCGACTACCTCGTCATCCAGCGTGGTCGCGGCATAGCGGACAGGATCGCCGAGCCTAGCGCGGGCCATGCCCGGCGCGCCGGCCTGCGGAGGCCGACGGGTACGTTTGCGTCTTCGCGCGTGACGGAACGTTTCGGTCCTTGCATGTCGCAATAACAGCGCTATTATTCAAGTTATGCAGGCCGAACAGCAGGAGCTGCGCTTCCCCTCGACCTGGGGCGGACGACGCGTGGGCGCCGGTCGTCCGCCAGGCTCGCGCACGAGCGAGCGCATGCCGCACACGAAGCGTCCGCCGGTCTCGCGGCACCGCCCGCACCACATCACCCTGCGCGTCACGCGCGGGACCTGGAACCTCCGCAGCCAGCGCTGCTTCGCCCCGATCCGTCGCGCCCTCGCCGCCGTACGCGAGCGTGCCGCGTTCCGCATCGTGCAGTTCTCGGTGCAGCACAACCACCTGCACATGCTCGTCGAGGCGGAGGACCGGACGCGGATGACGCGCGGCATGCGGGCGCTCCTCGTCCGCATCGCGCGCGGTCTCAATCGCGTGATGGGGACACGCGGCGCCCGCTTCGCCGACCGCTATCACGAGCACGTCCTGAAGACGCCGAACGAGGCATGCAATGCGCTCCGCTACGTCATCGATAACCGGGACGTCCACCTCCGTAGGTGGAAGCGCGACGAGGGGATCGACACCGACCCGTACTCGTCCGCGGTCGAGAGCGCGCTCGTCACGCCGCCGGGCTCGTGGCTCCTCCGCGACGGATGGACGCGCGCCGGGCCTCTCTGACTCCGAGGTTCCGTCACTCCGTGCCGCCGTGTTCAATCGCTCCGCTCATTTAGTCGCCGAAGAGCAGGCGACGCAGGCTCGTGAAGAAGCCGTCGTCCTCGTTCTTCCGTCGACCGTCGCCGCCGAGCCCTGCAGCTGCGAGCTCCTCTGGCGTGAGCTCGTGCGCCGGATCCTCGGTCGGCGGCCGGAGGAACGCGCCGATCTCTCCGGCGTCGAGCCAGGCGCCGTGGTCGTCGCACAGGTCGACCTCCACCTGCGTGAACTGGACCCCGACCCGGCGCATGAACCGCGCGCAGATCGGGCAGGAGATCTGCGCGCGCTCGTCGGGCGCGGTCCCGAGCAGACGACCGACCGCGATCGGCCCGATGATGCTGCGCGCGAGGGCCTCCGCCCGATGGTCGTCCTTGCCGAAGCGCGCGATGTTCGCGCGATCGAGGAAGACGCCGCCGCACGTGCGGCAGCCGTGGAGGACCGCGTCGCCCTGCGGGGACGTGGCGCGCGCTTCGTGGAGCGCGGCGGCGCAGCGCGGACAGCGATGGAGCCCGCCTTCCTCGACGGAAGGAGCGGCGACCACCACGCGCTCGACCACACGCTCGACCACGCGGGGGGTCGGGACTGCCGTCGCGCCGCAGAATGGGCACGTCGTGGCGGCGCGCGACGCGTCCGGAGGGAGCGTCGCTCCGCAGCGCGCGCAGCACAGGTCCATCACTTGGCGCATCGATCGAGTAGAGCACGCGCGGTCCGTCACCCGCGCCTCGTCGGATCGCCCTTCGACGCGTTCAGCTTCGCCGCTTCCTTGGCGAACCCCGTGAGCAGCTTCGCGTCGAACCCGTCCTGACCGAGCTTCACGTGCGCCATGCGCGTGCCGCTCCCTTCGAGGACGCCCTTCGGATCCTTCAGCTCGGCGCCGCGCCAGAAGCCGAGCGTGACGTGGGCCTTCGCGACCCGGACGTAGGCGAGGGGGCCGTTCGATTCGAACACGGGTTGGCCCCACTTGATCGACACCGTGGCCGCCGGCACCGCTTCGCGCATCACGTCGAAGATGCGCTGCACGACGTCGCTCTGCCACCCCTTCGCCTTGGCGGCGACCCATCCGTCGACGGACATGCCGCGGAGCGCAGACACCTTGGGCACCGCACGCTTCGCCGTCGCGGCCTTCTTCACCGCGGTCTTCTTCACCGCGGCTTTCTTCACGGTCGTCTTCTTCGCTGCCATGACGGCGAGCGTAGCCGACCCCGGGAACGCGACGGCTCCCCGAGTTTTGGTGCAGCGGGGCATTTCGCGCGGCGCCCGAGATCGGCGATGCTGGCCGTGACATGGCCGCCAAGAAGAAGTCCACCCTGCCCACGGCCCTGGCGCGCAATGCGCAGAAGAAGGCCACCGCTGCGGTCCCCGCTGCCGGCTGCAGCGACGGCGATCTCGCCAAGGCGAGATCAATCGACCCGACTCAACCAGGCCCGAACCCGAGAGCCGAGTGGATCACGAACGCGCCGGCACGGCGCCGTCGTGGCCACCCGAGTGGATCTCGAACCCGCCGCAGAGTGGATCAGTCCGAGGGCGCCGCTGAAGCCTGGGAGTGATGGGCCGGTGGCGTACCTGCTCGACGCAAACGTCCTCTCGTACTTCCTGAACACCCGACGGGAAGGGGACCTCGCGGCCTGCCTTCGTCACGTCGAGTGCGCGATCGTCGCCGAGGTCAGGGAAGAGCTGCTCGCGCATCGCACGCTCGGCGGACGTTGGCGTACATGGCTCGCTGCGACGCCGCTGCGGATCCTCGAAATCGAGGTCGGCTCCCCCGAACACATCCTGCTCGCGGAGCTGCACCCCAACATCGCAACTCCTACGCGACAAGGGCGAACGCGCGAGCATCGCGGTCGCTGCCTGCAGGCAGGAGTTGGTGTTCGTGGCGAACGACAAGAACGCGCTCTGGCTGGCGCTGCGGGAGCTGCACGCGCCCGGCGAGCGCCTGATCGGGGTGCCCGTCTTCCTCCGGCGGCTGGTGGAGGGCGGCCTGCCGATCGACGCCGCGGACGACGTGCTGGGAGAGTGCGGGACCCCGACGCCGACGTGGTGGAGGGACTTCTCGGCAAACGCGAGACGCCCGCCTGCGTGAACGGATGCAGGAGCTTCCTCGACCGTCCTACCCCCCTTTCCTGCTCGAGGCGAACACCCCGAGCAGCACTCGGACTGGCCGACCGTTCGTAGTCACGCTCACTCGGGTCAGGACGTCACAGAGGCCGGGCCGAAGTTGCCGAATCCCTGGCTCGTGCGCCTGATCATCGAGGTGCACACGGCGAAGACTCCGCGCGCCGCGCGCTGACGCACGCGCGTCCAGTCGAGCGGCAACACGGACCGAATCGCCGCGATCGACAGCGGAACGGACCACAGCGGCCACGTCAGTTTCATGTCGCCGCCGCGTCCGTCGACGGCGGTTGTCACAATCCTCGACCCCAGCGGAAAGGTGGGAAAGAACGGCATCCCTCGAAACGCCAGCCACTCTGTCGGCGCGTCGACCGTGGTTCCCGCCTCGTTCGGATTCTCCGCCATCAGCGCCCAGTTTCGCTCCGCCGCTGGATCCCACCGGAGGTTCGACCCCGATCGAGCCGCATGGCCGACGAACAGCGATTGCTCCGCCCAGTCGCGGGTGATGGACGCTCGAATCGACTCCACCGTTTCCAAGAACTTTTGATTGGCGGCGGTGAAATGAAAGGCGGTGGGCTTGGTGTTGCCCTTGCCGTCAACGGCCATGCGCGAAGTCGTGCCGAATGCAGCCGCGTACGCAGCTCCGTCGCTTTTACCGCTCGCCCATTCCGCGATCGCTCGCGCGACGAACTCGCGAAATACGTCCGGGGGAGCCTTGAGATCGGCCACGGTCTTCACGCCACTCTTCTCGGTCTTCGCGTACTCGAGCGACCATGGCTGTCGACCCGCGGAGCGGATCGCGTCCTCGGCAACGACGGCGGCGAGATCCGCGTCGAGTCCCTCGAGGTATGGACGAAACGTTCCGTCCGTCAGGAAACCGAGTCGCACGGCCTCGCCACGCGGCTGGAGAACTCTCAGCAGACCGAGCGCCGCGAAGAAGCCGAGCGGGCTCGTACCATCGAGACCGCGCAGGATTGTACGGTTCACGCTCCGACTCCCTCGCGTTGTTCCGACTCGCTCGCTCGGTGATCAGCCAGACGCAGAATCGCTTCTAGCCAACAGAGCTCCATCCAGCCGTACCGCTCGACGAGCTTCCAGAATCGGTCCGCCAGCGGCGAGTCGAGCCGATGAAGGTCGTGCTTGGACGAAGTCGCCGCGAAGTCGATCGTCCCGAAGGAAGTGCTCGAGTGACCACGGAGCGCGACCTCAACGGGCGCGTCGTCGGTCGAGACCGGCGCGAAGGGACGGCAGTGGCCGTGATGGCTCGCGACCAGGTGGAGAACGAGATCGAGATCGTGAGCTCGTTCGCGGACCTGCTCGACGTGTCTCTCGATCATGGCGATCGACTGCACCTCGTGGCGCGTGCCGGCCGGATAGCCGCTGCGTCGCTGAGCCAACCGGTGCGACGCTCTCGCGCCCGGTGGCATCGCCGATTTTGCCCAAGGGGACTCGTCTTTGAAGTAGTCGATCTCGCTACCGCCGCGGAGGAGGATTTGAAACCGACGGTCGGCCTTGCCGATGTCGTGCAGCCAGCCGGCCAGCGCCAGATCGTCGACGACCGCCGAGGGGAGAGCCACGCCCCTCGCATATGCCCGCGCGAACGACTCGACGTCCCGACTGTGTTCCGACAGCGACACGGAGCGGCCCGCGTGGAATGAGTCATCGTCGTCCGTCGTGAGCTCGATGCCGTCCTCGATCGCAGTGCTCTCGTCGGCCTGGAGGAGCAGCGCGAGTCGCCTTGCGCTCAATCGGGCCCCCGCGAGCACGACGAACGGCGTGTCGGCATCGACGACGATGGACGAGCGGCTCTTGGAGATCTGTTCGAGCCAGATTTTGCGCCACGGCGTCGCCTCTTCCTCTGCGAGGCGTGCCAGCGTTGCGCGCGCCTCCGCGAGCTCGTCGGGGTCGACGCTCAATCGAAGCTGCGCAAGGACCTTCGGATGCAGGCGAAGCACGGAACGCCCGCGCCCCTGGAACATCGCGCGCTCCGCGAGGTCGGCGATCGGCTCAGACGCGGATGGATCGAAACAACCGTCGCGGAGCCCTCCTCGCTCCGACGGGAGCACGATCGTGTCGCCGGGCCGCAGACCGTCCCAGGAGATCACCTCGCTGTCATCGCCAGACCATCGCAGCGCGAGGCCCGGCCTCGAGCCGCCCCCCGCTTCGGCCTCTTCGATCGGAGCGCCTTCCACATCGGAGACCTCCGCCCCACCGGAACCCCGTAGCCAACGTCGAGCCGCGCCGAACGGGAGCGACATGGCCTCGAGGCTCCCGGGACGCACCGCGGCGACGATCTCGATCAACCGTTCGCGGTCTGCGTCACCGCCGGCCTCCGCTGACGCGAGATCACGCTCGCGCAAGTCTGCGCGCCAGAGCACCTGGACGTCAGCCGGCCCCGCCGCGGGGCCGTGCAGCCACAACGTGATGTCGGGGACGACGACCGGAGCCGGCGCAGACTGCACCCATAGATCGAGATACGCCGGCAGAAGCGCAGGTGCGCTCGGCTTTGGTGCGAGCAGTGACGGTGATTCGTCTGCGGACGGCGCTGGAAGCGCCAGCACGCCGAAGTCGATGTCCTTGGTCTTCGGTCCGAGTCGCTCCTTCAGCCAGGCAAACGTTTCTACGATGGCGTCTCCGTAAACGGGATCGGTCTTGCTGCTCTTGTCGCGGATGATCACGCCGGCGGCTTTGCCGTAGTTGCCGAGGCGGTCGACGCGCCCGAATCGCTGACGGAGCGCGTCGAGGCTCGCGGCTTCGGTGACCAGCGCGTCGAAGTCGAAATCCGCGCCTGCCTCTATGCACTGCGTGCCGACCACGATCAGCTTCCGAATCTCGGCGTCGCGAGCTCGCCCTGTCATGATCCGAGGGCGCAGCCGGGCGACGACATCGTCACGATCGAGCGGACGCATCCGACCGGTCAGCAGCACGACGTCGACGGACTGGCCGTGCTTCTCGCGTAGCTGGCGGGAGATGGTGGACGCACTGCCGACGCGGTTGACCACGACTGCCACGACGTCGTGTGCCTTGATGAGCGCGCCAGCATGCTCGATGCACGCAAGCTCCAACGCCTGACGGTTCGGCTCCTCGAAGAGCCGCGTCGCCTTCGG
>JBKJQC010000239.1:0-15745 GCA_046593995.1 Polyangiales bacterium | reverse complement strand
TCGCGCGCGCGATGGCCGCGAGCTTCTGCGTCTCGGCCGACATGGCGCACGCGGTCCACCCGAACTACGCCGACAAGCACGAGGGGAAGCACATGCCGAAGCTCGGCAAGGGGCCCGTCGTGAAGACCAACGTGCAGCAGCGTTATGCGACCGACGGCGTCACGGCCGCGCGATTCCGCGCCCTCTGCCGCGCGGCGGACGTGCCGCTGCAGGACTTCGTGACGCGCACCGACCTCGCGTGCGGCTCGACGATCGGACCGATCACGGCCGCGCGCCTCGGCATCGCGACGGTCGACGTCGGCAACCCGATGCTGTCGATGCACTCGACCCGCGAGATGTGCGGCGCGGGCGACGTGGCGATGATGATCGCCGCGCTCGGTCGCTTGTTCAGCTGATTGTCGTAGGCTCGCTGCAATGCTCGACGTGGGGGTGGTGGGGGGCGGCACCGCAGGCGCTGCGACGGCGCTGTTCCTCTCGCGCGCAGGGCATCGCGTGACGGTGTACGAGTGCGTGCCGGATCCGAAGCCGGTTGGGGCGGGGATCATCCTGCAGCCGACGGGGCAGGCCGTCCTCGCGCGGCTCGGCCTCGACTCCGTCGTGCGCGCGAAGACCGCGCGGATCGACGAGCTCCTGTGCCTCACTGCGACGGGGCGCACGGTGGTGAAGCTCCGCTACGACGAGCTCGGGAGGCCGGATCTCTTCGGCCTCGGCACGCATCGCGGCGTGCTCTTCGAGACGCTCTTCGAGGCGGCGCGCGCGGAGTGCGAGGTCCGATGTGGCGTGAGCATCGACTCGCTCTCGCGCGAGCGACGCCGCACGTCGCGCGGCGTACGCCCGACGGTGGACGACGAGCGCATCTTCCTCGTCGACGACGGCGGACGACGACACGGACCGCACGACATGATCGTCGTCGCCGACGGCGCCAAGTCGCGGCTCCGGGACGACGTGCCGATCCCGATGCGCGTGCGTCCCTACGAGTGGGGCGCGATCTGGTTCCTCGCGCGCGACCGCGAGCGGCTGTTCCGCGACCAGCTCCTGCAGATCGTGCGGAGCAACGCGCGCATGCTGGGGTTCCTCCCGACCGGGCTCGGTCCCGGTCTCCCGAGCGCGCAGGTCGAACCTGTGACGTCGGTGTACTGGAGCGTCCGCGGCGATCTCGTCGCGTCGCTCCGTCGCGCGGGTGCGAAAGCGTGGAAGGACGACGTCCGCGCGCTGCTCACCGGGGCGATCGCCGAGAAGGCCGACGCGCTCCTCGAGCAGATCACCGACATGGATCAGCTGCTCTACGCGCAGTACCACGACGTCGAGATGCGATCGTGGGCGCACGAGCGGGTCGTCTTCCTCGGGGACGCCGCGCACGCGACGAGTCCGCAGCTCGGTCAAGGGTGCAACCTCGCGCTGGTCGACGCGCTGGTCCTCGCCGAGTGCGTGCACGCGTTCGTCCGCGATCGCTCGGGGATCGATCGCGCGCTCGACGCGTACTCCGCGCGTCGCGCGCGACACCTCGGCGTCTACCAGCAGGCGACGCGCTGGCTCACGCCGTTCTTCCAGGGCGACATCGACGCGCTCGCGGAGCTCCGCGACGTGTTCATGCCGCTCTCGATGAAGCTGCCGTTCGCCCGCAAGATGATGGCGCAGAGCATGGCCGGGATGCTCGGCAGCTGGCTCGGGGCGGAGCATCCCTTGCCGGCGCGCGAGAGCGAGGTGCCGGGACGAGTCTCGACCGCGGCTCGGCGAATCGATCCGCGCTGAGTCACGTGCCCCGGATTCGCTTCGTCTGCGCACAGTGCCAACCTTCGCGCGTGAGAGCATCACGCCGCGCGATGCAGTCTCTGCGAGGCGCGTCGTCGCAGCAGGGCGAGAGAGACCAACGCCGACAGGGCGAGCCCGGCAGACCGCGTGCCGGCGCTGCGACCGACCCCGAAGCCGCACGAGTCGCCCGGCTCCACGACCTCCGGAGCGGTGCACTCACCGGCCGAAGTACACGTCAGGCCGGCGCTGCATTCATTGGTTGCAGCGCAGCGCGCGAGGCACGCGGCCGCGGCGCATATGTACGGCGCGCACTCGAGCCGCGTCCCTTCGCGCGTGACGACGGCGGTCCAATCGGCGCTGCAATCTGCAGCAACGGCCTGGCAGAGCCCGTCTTTGCACGCGAAGTCTTTCGCGCAATCTTGATTGATGGCGCAGGTCGTCGGGCATCGTCCTCCGACGCAGCGGAACCCGCCGCTACACGGCGCCGCACCACGTGCGGCGCACGCACCGGCTCCATCGCAATGTGCCACCGGGACCAGCTGGTCACCCTCGCAGCGTGCTTCGGCGCACTTCACCGTGCCGTCGTTGACGAACCCGACGCAGCTCGTGCGGTCCTTCGCCCCGTCGCACCGGCGTGCGCCGCAGGTGGCATCCCCGGATGGACAGACGTTGCGCATACCGTGTGGCGTGCCACTGACGGCGGAGCAGAGACCTGCGCGGTCGGCGACGTCGCACGCCTCGCACTGTCCGTCGCACGCGGCATCGCAGCACACGCCGTCGACGCAGAACCCGGAGGCGCACTGGAAGGGGCCGGTGCACGTCGTGCCGGGGAGCTTTACGCAAGTGCCGTTCGGCTTCTTGGTCGCGCAGGAGCTCCCGGGGTCGCAGGCAGCGACGCCGCAACACACTCCTTCGGTACAGAACAGCCCCGCGCTGCAGCCGCCCGGATCAGTGCACGCATCGCCGAGGCCGACGACCGGTACGCACGCGCCGCCGGTGCAGACGTGCCCCGCCGCGCACTCCGCCTTCGAGCTGCACATGGTGTTGCAAGCGGTCGGCCCGCACGCGTACGCGCCGCAGGAGGTCGGGACGTCGACGCAGACGCCGGTGCCGTCGCAGGTGCCGACGTGCACCGCGGTCCCGCCTTCGCACTTCGCCGCGCCGCAGGCGACGGCAGCGCCGGGGAACACGCACTTCGTCGCGTCCGTGCCGCCGCAGCTCGGACTGCACGCGCTTGCGCTCGTGCCGTTGCACGCGGGCCGGCCTCCGCGTGGAGCTCCGGTCGCGGCCGAGCACGTGCCTAGCTTGTTCGGCACGTTGCACGCGGCGCACTGCTCGGTGCATGCAACGTCGCAGCAGATCCCGTCGACGCAGAAGCCGGAGGTGCACTCCGTCGTGCGATCGCACGCGACGCCCGTCGCCTTTTTCGGCGCGCATACCCCGGCGTCACAGAACGACGTCGCCACGCAGTCCGTGTCGACGCCGCAATTCGTCGCGCAGGCGCCGGCCACACACGCCGTGTACGGAGCGCAGCTGCGCGATCCGGTCGGTGCGCCGCTTGGGACAGGCACGCACCGGCCGCGGCTGCCGAGCAGATCGCACGAGTTGCAGCTCCCGGGGCACGCGCTGTCGCAGCACACCGAGTCGACGCAATGACCGGTGAGGCAATCACCATCGGCGCCGCACTCGGCGGCCACGCTGATTGGCGTGTAGATCTCGGTGGAGGCGAGGACGGTGGACGACGATTGGCCTCCGACGACGAGGAGCCTGCCTCCGGAGAGCGCAGCGATCGCGTGCCCCTCGCGTGCCGCGAGCATCGGCGCCGTCGAACGCGAGAGCCCGGTGAGGGGATCGAAGAGCTCCGCGCTCGACGTCGCCGTCGCGGTGTCGGTCCCGCTGCCGCCCGCGAGCAGGATCTGGCCGGAGCCGAGGAGCTCGCCCACCCCGCGACCCGCGACATTCAGCGCTGATGCAGGTGACCACTGGCTTGTGGTCGGGTCGAACACCTCGCCTGTCGTGCGACCCGGTCCGCCGGCAACCGCGACCTTGCCGGTCGCGAGGAGCCGCATCAGGCCACCTGATCGGGTGGCGCTCATGGGCGGCACCGTCGTCCAGCTGTTCGCCTGCGGGTCGTAGATCTCGGCCGTCGACGAGAGCGTCGTGGCGGACGACCGGCCGCCGGCGACGAGGACGCGGCCGTCGGCGAGCGTGACGGCCATCGCCTGGTGCCAGCGCGGCGATGCTGGGGCGGTTCCAGTCCACGTCCCGAGAGCCGGGTCGAAAATCTCACCCGTCTCGGGCGACCCGATTCCGCCGTAAACGAACACGCGCGCATCTCGCAGAACTGTCGCGACGTGCAAGTAGCGACCGGCGGACATCGACGCAGTCGCCGTCCAACTATTGGTGGTTCGGTCGAAGGTCTCGGCGGTCGAACTCGGCGAACTGACCGAGCGACCACCGGCCACGAGGAGACGGCCGTCGGTCAATGCAGTGGCTGTGTGGTCCTCGCGCGCGACGAGCATCGTGGGTGTTCCCAACCGCGCGCCGCTCGCTGCAAAGCGCTCGGACGTCGAGAGCTGCGAGGTGCTCGACAGGCGGCCGCCTGCCACGACGACCTCGCCGGAGGCGAGCGTCGTTGCGGTGTGTCCGACGCGCGGAGTGCCCAGCACCGGGCCGGGGGTCCAGGCCTTCTGCAGTGGGCGATACAGTTCTGGGGCAGCTGAGCCGCCGGCTACGAGCACGTTGCCGTTCGCCAACAAGGTCACCGTCTGACGGGAGCCGCTCGCCCCCCCAGCCGCACTCGCGACGAGTGTCACGGGATCGATGAGCTGACGGCCACCGCCGCCGGCGGAAAGGATCCGTCCGTCTCTGAGCACGACAGCTCCGTACGCCTGCCCTACCCCTCCGGGGACCGCGGTCCAGCCAGCAGACGACGAATAGCGCTGAGAGTTCGAGCCCGGAATCAGAGCTCCGCCATCCGGGAGAGGGACAGCCGTCTTCGGGAGTGTCTGGAACGCTAGGTCGTCAGTAGGGCTGAAAGAAGAAGGAGGAACGCCTCTCCACGTCTTCCCCGAGATTGTGGTGCCGCCAAAGTCCTGCTGAACCTTTCCGCCCACGACGAGGATCGATCCGCCCGTCAGTGTCACGCAGAAGTGTTCCCTTATTTTTACAGAAAGTATGGAATTAGGAAAACTACCGGCGTTCGACCAACCGGCGTTCCACCGTTGGATGGACGCCGTTGCTCCTAAGTCCGTCGCGCCCCCGATCGCGAAGACGAAGCCCCCGGATGAAACCAACGGAAAGTCGGCTCGCGGGACACCGGTTCCGGCGTCGAACCACTGGTCGGTCGTCGGGCTGTAGAACGCCGCGGTTCCTGTCACCGCCGGCGTTCTGCCGCCGACCACCAGCACGCCAGAAACGGTGTTCCAGGTCGCCACGATCGCTGAATGCCCATACCGCGCCGTCACCAGCGGGGCCGCAGCCGTCCAGGTGTCGGTGCGTGGATCGTAGATCTCACACGACGAGAGCGGGGTCGTGAGGGTCGCCGACGCAGTGCCGCCGACGAACAACACGCGGCCGTCGGCCATCAGTGTCGCAGTGTGCCCGTATCGCTCGGTCGACATCGCGCCGAGGCCGACCCAGCCGGGGTCGACGACGAAGGGAAACTTGCGAGACGCGGTATCGAACGTTGCCGTGACGACGTAGTCACTGCCCTCCCGTGCGATCGTCAGCGTCGCGGCGACCTCCGCTCCGTCCGCGTCGACGCCGACGATCGGATCGCTCCGGAACACGAGACGCCCAGCGCGGTCGTGCACCTCGAGCCCACGCTCGACCAACGTGACGTCGGCCACGTCGGGTCCGCCGCGAACGCGCCAGCGCGCCGTTACGCTCGGCGCTCGTTCTCGCACCAGCCGGAACTCCTCGACGCGTGCGTCCTCGATGACGTGCACGATGTCCGTCGCACGAGCCGCTGCGACGAACACGGCGGCGCTTCCCGTCAACGTGACCGGGACCTCGCTCACGTCATCGTCGAAGACGTCGATCCACGCGTCGGTCCGTCCGGCGATCCCGATGTGCGTCGCATCCGTCGAGCGTGTCGGCAGCGTGATCTGGATGTTCGTCGCGCCCGTCGGCGACCATCCTTCGGGGCGGCGCGGTCGCATCACCGACTCGATTCCGCGTCGCGTCCGCACGAGCCTATGGCCGGCCTCGAGGTGACGCGTCATCGGACGCACGTCTCGCAGCAACAGCAGCGTCGACGCCGCGGTGTGCGTCACGCCCGCGTCGTGGAAGGGGGTGGGACCTCCCGGCAACTTCGCGCACGAGACCGACCCGACGATGACCGCTGTCATCGCCAGCACCCTGTGCCTCGCGCGCATGCCGTACCTCCCGAGCTCACGCTCTACGCTACAAAGCGCGACCCGTCCAGCGGATGGCGCGCTCTGAGCGGTCGACGAGCACCCCAACCTGCCAGCCGCGACCCGTCCGGTCGCCGGTGTCTGCATGCGTCACGGGGGAGGACATTCGAAATGAGTACGTTAGACTTCCCCGCCGTGCGCGGTTCCGTCACCGATCCCTCTCAGCGCATCGGCACCGTCGTCGATGGTCGCTTCCGACTCGAGAAGCTCCTCGGGGTCGGCGGCATGGGCGCGGTGTACGTCGCGAGCGCGACGAACGGACATCGCTACGCGGTGAAGCTCCTCGCGCACGATCGGTTCGCGCAGAGTCGCGAGATGGTCGCACGGTTCGTGCGCGAGGCGAAGCTCGCAGCCAGTGTCGAGGCGCCGAACGTCGTCAAGACGTACGACTGCTCGATCGATCCCGCCACGGGTGCGCCGCTGATGGCGATGGAGCTCCTCGACGGGTACGACGCGGACTCGCTCGTCACGCGGCTCGGGCCGATCGACCCGACCGTCGCCGTGCGGCTCGTGTTGCAGGCGGCGCGGGGGCTCGCGGCTGCGCACCACGCCGGGATCATCCATCGCGACATCAAGCCCGCGAACCTCTTCCTCCACCGTCGCTCCACCCCGACCGACCGCGGGCGCGAGATCGTCGTGAAGGTGTGCGACTTCGGAATCGCAAAGGCGATCGTCGCCGACGACGAGTCGCTCACGGTCACGGGCACGCCGCTCGGCACGCCGCTCTACCTGTCGCCCGAGCAGATGCGCAGCGCGAAGCACGTCGATCAGCGGACGGATGTGTGGAGCCTCGGCATGACGCTGTGGACGCTGCTCGCAGGGCGGCCGGCGCTCGGCGCGCAGACCTCGATCTCCGAGTGTCGGTCCATCTGCTCCAGCACCACGGATTGCAGCGACCAGTTCGAGTGCAACTCATCGGGCGTCTGCGCGGCAGTCGCGACCGATCCGCAAGAGGCGGCCTGCGGGTGTAACGGTGCCCGGGAAGCGCGCGGACAGGGCGAGCGGCACGCTCTTGGGGCTCGCCGCGGCGGCATCCGGACGAGGTTCCGGCGAAGGTGCCGCAGGTCACGCGCGTACGCGCCTTCGCGACGGTAAGACCGACGGTCTGCGCGAGGCCGTGTACGATCTGTGCGGCGGCATCGCGCTCGAGGCTGATCGCCGCGCGCGCATCGGGGGGCTCGACGAGCAGGGGGCTCACGGCGCTGCGCGACGCGCTCGAGACTCGGCGTGCCTGGCCGGATGCTTCGTAACGAGGGGCTCCGACCCTCGAGTCTTTCCGGACGCGCCCCGGAGGCGGTTCACTCGCGGGGTTGCTACTCGCGTCGCCCGCGTTCATGCGGAGGCGTCCTGGTTGCCGCGTACGTCCAGTGGACGTACACTCGAAGCGATGAAGCAGGCGGCCGTATCTACTCCCAAGCCGCGTCGCACCCGCGGCGCGAGGCTCGGCTTTCGTGTCGATGCGAAGACCAAGCGCATGGTCGAGCGCGCCGCGCAGCTCGACCACCGCAGCGTCACGGACTTCTGCCTCACCGCGCTCACCGACGCCGCACGCGCCGTCATCACCCGCAACGAGTCACTCGTGCTGAGCGACGCGGACCGCAGTGCGTTCTTCGACGCGCTCGTGCATCCTCCGCGACCGAACGCGCGTCTTCGTAGAGCGTTCCGCCGGGAGCTCGAGCGGATCGCACCGTAGTGGCGACCGAGCTCCGGGTCGAACCGTTGGACGGAGCCCGACACGATCGCGACGGCTTCTCCTGCGGCGTCGACAGTCTCGACGTCTACCTGAAGACGCAGGCCACGCAGGACGTGCGGCGAAAGGCGAACGCGGTTTTCGTCATGACTGCCTCCGACGAACCGCGCGCAATCCGTGGCTACTTCACGCTTTGCGCGTCTGCTCTCGCACCGGGCATCATTCCCGAGGAGGCCCGCAAGCACCTGCCGCGTTACCCGCTCGTGAGCGCGACGCTCATCGGACGACTCGCAGTCGCGAGGTCGCACCAAGGGACAGGCATGGGCGGCATGCTCCTCGCGCGCGCCCTCCGGAAGGCGTGGGAGAACGCCGACGTCGTGGGCTCGTCGATGGTGGTCGTCGACGCACTGGACGAGGCGGCCGCGAGCTTCTACGCCGCGCACGGCTTCGCGCGACTGCCGGAGTCGATGCGTCTCGTCATGCCGATGCGCATCATCGCGAAGCTCCTGCAGTGACGACGCGCAGCGCGAGGGCCGTCAGCGTCGCGGGATGGCCATCTCGGGGCGGCCTTCGAGGATCGCGCCTTCGGCGGTCATCGCGTACACGACGCCGCCGTCCGCGTAGATCGAGACGATCGGCGTCTGCCCGTCGTCGCTCGTCCAGACGGGCACGAACGGCGTGCTCCGCGCGGGCCAGCCCAGCCACACGCGGCCCGGGGTGGCGAGCCACGCGCGCTGCACGGGGTCGAGCGCGACGGCGCCGATGGGCGGCCGACCGACGAGCTCGTGCTTGCGTAGCTCGGGGGTGCCCGCGTCGCCGGAGTCGATCGCGGCGATGACAAAGCCGTCGACGGCGCCGGCGATCACCGAGCGCTCGTGGCTCGCGCAGCTGAGCATCGCGCCGGTGCGTTCTGCGACCGGGCGGACCTCCCAGTAGAGCGGCGCGTAGTAGGCCGCGTAGCCGACGCCGGTGGTCGTGCGCCCGACGATGAACCACTCGGCGTCGCCGACGCGCGTCACCGCGTTGATCATCGACACGCCCTCGAGCGGGAGCGGCTTGAGCCAGCGCCCGTGGCAGAGGCAATAGAGCGTCGGCGGATCGCCGGGACGGGTGAAGACGAGGACCGCGAGATCGCGCAGATCGCCGCTCGCGAGCTGGATCGAGTACGAGCGATCGGGGCCCTGGAGGACCTCTTCCACGCCGTTGCTGCCGAAGATCGCGAGCGTCGCGCCGTCGCCGCCGACCAGCCACTCGCCCGGCGTGAGGCGACGGACGAAGCGCATGCCGTTCGCCAGCGTGGGGTTCGGCGGGACGTCGACCCACGCGGCTCCGTTCCAGAACGCGAGACCGGCGCTCGTGGCGGCGAGGCACCGACCGTCGCTGTTCCACGCGACGCCGCGAACCACGCGATCAGAGACCGGAGCGCGCGTCACCGACCACCGCCACGTCTCCTCCTCCGACCCTTCGAAGCTCCGCCGGTGCGGACGCGCGGCCGAGGGCGCGGCGCGCGAGTCGACCGCGAGCGAGCCGAGGAGCAAAGCCGCAAACTCGTTCGCGCTCTGCGGACGCTCTTCGATGCGGGTCGAGAGCGAGCGCTTGAAGAGCTCGTCCAGCGCGCGCAGCGTCGACGGCCGGCCCCGCAGGTCGTCCTCCACGTACGACGGATCGAGCAGTGAACGGAGCTTCCGGCGTGGGGAGTCAGGGTCGATGCAGTCGATTCCGCTGATGGCGTGGAACATGACGGCGGCGAGCGCGTAGACGTCCGTCCAGGGGCCGACCTTGCTCGGGTCTGCGCTCAGCTGCTCGGGCGCGGCGTACCCGAGCGTCCCGATGCCGACGCCGAAGGTCGCCTCCATGCCGGTCGAGCGCGCGATCCCGAAGTCCGCGATCTTGAGGATCTCGTCGACGCCGCCGCCGCAGCAGAAGATGTTCTCCGGCTTGAGGTCGCGGTGGATGATCCCCGCGGCGTGTATCTCGGTGAGCGCGCTCCGGAGCTGCTCCATGACGCGCGCGATCCGCGCGATGTCGAACGAGCGCTCGGTCGCCGCGATCGTGGTGTCGACGCGCTCCCGGAGCGTGGTGCCCTCGGGGCCGCCGTGCACGTATTCGAGCGCGATCCACGGCACCTCGACGCCGCGCGCCCACGCGGCGCCGACGTCGACCAGGCGGATCACGAACGGGTTCGGCGGTGTCCGCGCGTTGAGACGGCCGAGCGCCTCGGCTTCCTTGCGCATCGCGAGCGTCGCCGCGTGCGAGGCGGAACGCAGGAACGAGGGGCGCATCACCTTGAGGACGATCGTCGACTCCGCTTGCGGAGATCTGCGCGTCCCGAGGAACGTGAGCGACATCCCGCCGCCGGCGAGGAACCGGTCGAGTCGATGACTCACCGTGCGCGCGTCGTTCCACACCTCGCTGCCGAGGAATGCCTGTGCCTCCGGGTCGAGTAGCTCCGTCGCCGCAGTCACGTCCTCCGAGCAGACACGGCGGTGTGGAGCGCCGCAAGAAGCCCGAGCCGACCGCGCCGAGCGACCGCCGGTCCTCCGGTCGCGCCGCATGGAGCCCGCCCGCCGCCTCCGGCACCGAGGCCCCGAGGGGACCCCTGGCCGAGACGATGTCGACCGGAGGGCCGTCGAGGTCGCTTGCAGGTCGGGGGCGACGGTGCTACCCGATACGCCGCGGTGTCGACCCCCCGTTCGCCCCATTAGCGGGGGTGGGGTGACCGATGCCGAACGTCGAGGGCTCGCGCGAGCGCGTGGGTCCCCTTGAACCCACCGCATGAGGTGGGAGGCGAGAGCCGCTTGCAGAGCCCGCATCTCGATCGGGGGCCGCAGCCGACCGGTCCACTGGCGGACGCCGTCGCGAATCTGAGCGATCGCGCCCTTCGAAAGCTCCTCGGTGCGCGCGCATATCTGCGAGGCGTCGACTACGTCCGTCGCGGTTCCGTGACGGACGTGGTGTGCGAGTCCGCGACCGCGACCGGACACGTACGTGGCTCGGCCGACGCGCCCTACGACGTGAAGATCGGGCTCGCCCCCGACGGCATCGCCTCGGTCTGCGACTGCCCGCTGTTCTCGAAGATCGAAGGCCACTGCAAACACGTCGCTGCACTGCTGATCGCGGTGCGCGAACAGGCCCGCGGCGGCCGACCGCGACCGCATCACGACCAACATGGACATCATCATCACGCTCATGCTCGAGATGGGGCTCGAGAGGGTGCCGGAGGCGGAAACCTGCCGTCGAACGCAGTGACTGCCGCCGACATCGGGCTGCGCAACAACCGCGACGGGAACTACCCGAACGAGGGCCGCGGTCGACGCGGACGACGCGGCCACGCACCCGCGCCGAGCCACCTCGCCGCGCTCGCCCACGCCGCCACGCGCGTCCCCTCGGGGACCGGTCTCGACGCGTGGCTTCCGGAAGGGATCCCCGGCAACGGGTTCCCCGATCTCGAGTTCCGCGTCACCATCCGCGGCGGGACGCTCTCGGTCGTCGTGATCGATCCGGCCGTCCGTGCACCGGTGAGCCCGTCCGAGGCGCTCGCGATCCAGGCGCTCGCGCCGACCGGTGACCGCGAAGCGCTGCGAATCCTCGCACGCCACGAGCGCGGCGATCCGCGCCGAGGCTTCGAGCTCCGCGGCGACGACGCGTCCGACCTCATCTCGAAGCTCGAGGGCTGCCGCGTGCTCTTGGAGCCGTCGCTGATGCAGCTGCGCTGGGCGGAGGACACGCTCCGTCCGCGCTTCGATCTCGAGCTCTCGCGGATTCGCGGCGGCGGCGGTGAACTGAGCGGAGAGACCGTCGTCGTCAAGGCGAGCTTCGAGCGGAAGGGGGACGGTCGTCGCTTCCCGCTCTCGAGCGGCGCGTGGTTCGAGGGCGCGCCCGGCTGGCACGTCGACACGAACGAAGGTGTCGCCCGTCCGCTCGACATCCGCGTCACGCCCGCATGGCTCCAGCGCCTCTGGCGCACGCCGCAGATCAACTACCCGCTCGATCAGCTCCCGCTCCTCCTCTCCGAGGCGGTCCCGCGCATCGCGAACGAGATCGGCGCCGAGCTCCCCTCGCTCTCCGAGGTCGCCGACGAGATCGATCTCCCGCCCACGTTCAAGGTCCGCGCGTACGGCGAGCTGATCGAGGCGCGCGTGCAGATCTCGGCCGCGTACGGTGAGACCGAGCTCGAGGTCCGCGCCGACGGCATGTCGCCGCCCATCGTCGTGCTCCCGCCCTCGGGTCCGGGCAAGAAGGCGCGCTGCGTCCGCACCAACATCCTCGAGCAGCAGCAGGCCGTCGAGATCGTGCGCGACCTCGGGTTCTTCCCCGACGAGGAGGGGAAGGCGCTCGTCTGCCGCGGCGACGACGCGATCCACTTCTGGACCGAAGGGCTCGGCTCGCTCCCGGAGGACTGGGAGTACTTCGTCCCCGACGATCTCGTCGACGTGCAGGTCCGCCACGAGGACGTCGGTGCCCGCGCGCGCGTCTCGAGCGGCATGGACTGGCTCGGGCTGAAGATCACCTTCGGCGCCGGCGGCGTCGCGGTGCCCCCCGACGAGCTCGCGCGTTGCCTCAGCGAAGGGCGCAAGTACGTCCGCCTCGAGGACGGGAGCTACGCGAAGTTCGACGCGACGAAGGTCCGTGAGGTCCTCGCGCGGCAGGCCGAGATCCTCGCGAGCGCGAAGGGGGGGAAGATCCCGCTCTCGCAGGCCGGTCGCGTGAACGAGCTCCTCGGCCACGTCGCGAGCGCCCAGGTGAACGAGGGCGCGAAGGAGCTCTTCCAGAAGCTCTCCGCCCACGCCGACATCGAGCACGTCAAGAAGCCGCGCGGCCTCAAGGCGACGATGCGTCCGTACCAGGACTCGGGGCTCTCCTGGCTCGTGTTCCTCCACGAGCTCGGGACGGGCGGCGTGCTCGCCGACGACATGGGTCTCGGCAAGACCCTGCAGACCCTCGCGCTCCTGTTGCACCTGAAGAACGAGCGGAAGAAGAAGGAGGAGGCCGGCGAGAAGCCCGGTCGCCACCTCACGCTCATCGTCGCGCCGACGAGCGTCGTCCCGAACTGGCTCCGCGAAATCGAGAAGTTCGCGCCCTCGCTCAAAGCCGTCATGTGGCATGGGGCCGATCGGCACGAGCTGAAGGACGAGCTCGACGCGCACGACATCGTGATCACCAGCTACGCGCTCCTGCGGCGCGACGAGGAGCAGCTCTCCAAGCTCAGCCTCGGGTACGCCATCCTCGACGAGGCGCAGCAGATCAAGAACCCCATGTCCGCGACGGCGAAGGCCGCGAAGCGGCTCGACGCGCACCGTCGTCTCGCGCTCACCGGCACCCCCATCGAGAACCGTCTGAGCGAGATCTGGTCGATCTTCGACTACGTCGCGCCCGGGCTCCTCGGCGATCTCGCGCGCTTCGAGCAGCGCTACGCGACCCCGATCGATCGCGGAGACAGCAAGGCCGCCGCGCGCCTCCGCGCCGCGATCCATCCGTTCGTCCTGCGCCGCACCAAGGAAGAAGTCGCGAAGGATCTCCCGGAGAAGATCGAGATCGAGCAGGCCGTCGACCTCGCGACCGAGCAGCAGAAGCTCTACGGCCAGGTCCTGCAGGAGGTCCGCGCATCGGTCCTCGGCGAGATCGACAAGGTCGGTCTGGCGAAGTCGCAGATCCAGATCCTCGCGGCCCTCACGCGGCTCCGTCAGGTCGCGTGCGATCCGCGTCTGCTCGGTCTGCCGCGCGCCTTCGGCGACGAGGACAGCAGCAAGATGATCGCGCTCCGCGAGCTGGTGCAGGAGGCCTACTCCGGCGGCCACCGCATGCTGATCTTCTCGCAGTTCACGACCATGCTCGGCCTGATCAAGAAGGCGATGGACGAGGACGGCATCAAGTACGAGTACCTCGACGGCTCCACCAAGGACCGGCAGGAGCGGGTCGACCGCTTCAACACGGATCCGACCGTCACCTGCTTCCTCATCTCGCTCAAAGCCGGCGGCATGGGGCTGAACCTCACCGGCGCCGACACCGTCGTGCACTTCGATCCGTGGTGGAACCCCGCCGTCGAGGATCAAGCGACCGACCGCGCGCACCGCATCGGCCAGACGCGCGTCGTCACCGTCTACAAGCTCCTCGCCAAGGGGACGATCGAAGAGAAGATCCTCCAGCTCGCCGGCAAGAAGCGCGCGTTGGTGGACGCCGTCCTCACCGAGGACGCCGGCGGAGCGAAGAAGCTCACGCGGCAGGACATCGACGATCTGTTCTCGGAGTGATCGTCGGGGATGCATCGTCCGCTCGCTGCCTACGTAGGCAGTGCTGCCGATCCGGCGGTAGCCGCGGACGGCTCAGCGCTGAGCTGTCCGCGGCTCAGCGCTGAGCTGTCCCCGGCTCAGCGCTGAGCTGTCGAGCGGGCCCCTCCGTGCGCGCCGAGTGTCGGCGTCAGACGTCGAGCTTCATCAGCTCGTCGGCGTTCGGCAGGATCGCGATCTCGACGCGGCGATTTTGCTTCTTCTGGTCCAGGGTCTGCGCCTTGCTCGTGCCGGCGATCGGATCGAGATCGCCGAAACCGGCCGCGCTCAAGTTCTTCGGATCGAGCCCCCCGCCCTCGCCCTTCGCGTCGGCTTTCGCGTCGGCTTTCGCGTCCGCCTTCGCCTCGCCCTTCCCGGCCTTCTTCGGCAGCGGCGGCGGCGGCGGTTTCGCCGGCTTGTTCGGGTCGGTCGAGAGGAACTCGTAGACCTCGCGGGCGCGCATCACCGACAGACCGACGTTGTCCTTGTACGGACCGACGTAGGGCGTGTTGTCGGTGTGGCCGATGATCTGCAAGCGGCGCTTCGCGAGATCGGGGTTGTCATGAATGACGTTGGCGATCTTCGCGAGGACGTCCTTGCCCTCCTTCGACAACGTCTCCTTGCCGGGAGGAAAGAGCACGTCGCCCGGCATGACGATCGTGATCAGGCCGTTGCGGATCTTGGTCTCGATTCCGAACTTCTTCAGCTCGTCGAGCTTCGCTTTGAGCGCGCCGAGCCGAGCCTTCAGCGCTTCGAGCGCCTTCGCGCGGGCCTCGGCGTCCGCCAGCGCTTTCTGCAGATCCTCGGCCTTCGCTCCGGTCGCCTTGTTCGTCTCGTGGAGATCGGCGACTTCTTTCCGGAGCGCCGCGAGCTCGGTCTCCATCGTCTTCTTCGACGCGCGCTCGCTGTCGAGATCGGTCATGCACTGCTTGTTCTTCGCGAGCGCCGCTTGCATCTCCTCTTCCGAGTGCCCGCATCCAACGGCGGTGGTGGCGAGCGCAGTGAGCGTCGTGAGAACGATCGTTCGAGACGGGATCATCGTGCCTCCAGGTCAGGTCCGACAGAGGCAGCATAGGAGGTGCGCGCACGTCGCGAGCGCCTTCTCGTGTCGCAACCCCGACTCGTGCGCACGCTGACCTGACCGTTCTCGACGTCCGACCCGCGGCCGCTCGTCTGCGTTGCTTCTTGCGCACGAGCAGACCTGCAGCTGCGTCGTTTTCGCCGGGCGCAAGGTCGGCGCGCGTCGGGCGCGGTCGCGTTGCTCTGTGTAGCCCGCTGTGTAAGCTCCCGTCATGGCGACCAACCTAGCGCTCGATGACGAGCTGGTGGAGCAGGCGAAGCGGCTCGGGCATCACAAGTCCAAGCGCGCCGCCGTCAATGACGCCCTCGCCGAGTACGTCGCCCGGCGAAAGCAGCGGGGCATCGTCGCGCTCTTCGGTAAGCTGACGTGGGACGAGACCTACGAATACAAGAAAGAACGTCGGAAACGGTGAGGGTGCTCGTCGACACTTCCGTCTGGTCGCGAGCGCTACGTCGCACCGCCGCGACCGAGCCTCTGCACGCGAGCGTCGCTCGCCTCGACGCCATCCTCGGCAAAGCCGACGTCGTGCTCGTAGGAG
>JBKJQC010000227.1:0-4588 GCA_046593995.1 Polyangiales bacterium | reverse complement strand
AACACGTGCCGCAGCTCGCAGTGCGAACCGCGCACGTCCGAGTGCACCGCGCCCGCGACGTCGACCTCACGCGACGGCGTCGAAAAGGCGTGCGCGCCGTTCCTCTGCGACTCCTCGAGCGGCAACTGCTTCGAGACGTGCACGGCGAGCGAGCAGTGCGCTCCCGGCCACCTGTGCGACGGCGGCAAGTGCGTCGGCGCGCCAGCCGACGTCGGCAGCGGCGACGACGGCGGTTGCAGCACGTCGTCCAGCGGGGCGGCCGGCGGAACCAGCGCCTGGCTGATCCTCGGCCTCGCGCTCGCCGCGAGGTCTCGCGCCGCTCGCCCTACTTTCGCAGGAAGGCGCTCCGCCTGAGTCGGCCCCCCACGCAACTCGAGGAGGCCGCCACGGCGGCGGGTGCGTCAGCCCGCGGACAGACCGTGCGCGCGCATCACCTCGGCGTTCTTCTCGTCGGCGCGCACGAGCGCGGGCCGCGCAGCGAGGCGCTCGGCGTACGCCACCAACACGGGACGCGGCTCGATCATCTTGAAGCGCAGCATGTACCGAACCATTCCGCCGAACACGCAGTCGGCCATCGAGAAGCGATCGCCGAGGACGAAGTCGCGTCCGGTGACGGCCTGCTCGGTCGCCGTGAGCATCGCGTCGTAGGCGCCGAAGCCGGCTTGACTCTCCTTGAATTCCCAGCCGCTCATCTTCGCGAGCGCGCCCGGCTCGATGACGGACGGCGCGAACAACGACCACCGTAGATACGTGCCGCGCGCCGGATCGTCGACCTTCGGGGCAAGGCTGCCGTAGGCGTAGCGATCCGCGAGATAGAGGCCGATCGCGGCCAGCTCGGTGACGACCGTGTCACCGTCGACGAGCACCGGCAGCTTGCCCATCGCGTTGAGCGCGACGAGCTCGGGTGACTTCTGCTCGCCCTTCATGATGTCGACGTAGCGGAGCTCGTAGGGAACGGAGACTTCCTCGAGCATCCAGACGACGGACGACGCGCGCGAGAACGGATGGTGATGGAGCACGATGGTCATGGCTCCGTGGAGCGTACTGCGTCCCGAGTCGGATTCGGTCGGTGGTAGCCCTCGGCGGGGTGCTTCTGGAGCTCGAGACCGCTGCGAGCCGCTCGACGAGTGAGAGATCGTGAATCTTTCGCTCGCCTCCACGATGGACCAACAGGGAGACGGGGAGGCGAGGAGATCAGAGGGAGGTCGAGCATGTGCTGCCGCGCGCGGACATTAACGTTTTGGCGGCCATGGTGTCATCGACGTCGTCGCCTCGTCCGGCAGACCTCTGGTTCCTCCCTCTCGCCTCCCCGGCTCCCCGGCTCCCTGTTTGTCGGCGGCTCGGTCGAGACCAAAAAGTTCACGCTCTCTGAGCTCGCCCTCGCCGAGGATCCGTGGCGCGGGGCCCCTTCGAACATCGGTAGCGCTGATGCCATTTTTTGGTCGATAATGGCAACTGTGTTTCCCCGCGTCGTCGCCGTTCCCGATCGACAGAGCTTCTTCCTCCTCGGGCCGCGCGGCACGGGGAAGTCGACGTGGCTGCGTGAGACGTACCCGGGCGCGGTCACGCTCGATCTGCTCGACCTCGGGTTGTACGCCGAGCTCCTCGCCCACCCCGATCGCCTCGAGTCGATGCTCCTGCCACGCAGGCCCAAGCTGGTGGTCCTCGACGAGATCCAGCGTCTGCCGCAGCTGCTCGACGAGGTGCATCGGCTGATCGAGACCCGCAAGTGGCGCTTCGTGCTCACCGGGTCGAGCGCGCGGAAGCTGCGGCGCGGCGGAGCGAACCTGCTCGCCGGACGCGCGCGGACGGTCACGATGCATCCGCTCACCGCCCACGAGCTCGGCAAGGCGTATCGCCTCCCGCACTCCGCGCGGTTCGGGCAGCTGCCGACGGCATACGTCGCGGACGATCCGGCGCATTACCTCGCGAGCTACGTCGGCACCTACCTGCGCGAGGAGGTCCTCGCCGAGGGGCTCACGCGCAAGCTCGACGCCTTCTCCAGGTTTCTCGTCGCCGCGAGCTTCTCGCAAGCGAGCGTCCTGGTGATCTCGGCGATCGCGCGCGATCTGGGCATCAGCCGCAAGACCGTCGAGAGCCACTTCGATCTGCTCGAAGACTTGCTGCTCTCGGTTCGACTGCCGGTGTTCACGCGGCGCGCGAAGCGCGAGATGACGACCCACCCCAAGTTCTTCTTCTTCGATGCTGGCGTCTACCGCGCGCTCCGTCCGCGGGGTCCGCTCGACACGGTCGAGGAGATCGACGGCGCGGCGCTCGAGACGCTGGTGATGCAGGAGCTGCGCGCCACCAACGCGAACCACGCGCTCGGCTACGAGCTGTTCACCTGGCGAACGCGCGACCACAAGGAGGTCGACTTCGTGCTCTACGGAGAGCGCGGTCTCTTCGCGATCGAGGTGAAGCGCGCTTCCCGGCTGCGTGACGGCGATCTCGATACGCTGCGGCTGTTCCGCGCCGATTATCCGATGGCGCGCGCGATGCTGCTCTACGGGGGTTCACGGGAGTACGAAGTCGACGGGGTCGCGGTCGTGCCTCTGGCGAGCGCCCTCCCACAGCTCCCCACACTGCTCGCGGGGAAACGAGCGCACACCTGAAATCCACGAGCGCGATGTCGACGGCGTTCCGGCCGTGAGGTTGCATTGGGTCCTCATCGTCGAGGCAGATGTCGGATCGAGGCAGTCGTTCGTGAAGTAGAAGTTGCAGCTACTCGAGCACCCGCGCGACGAACCACACCAAACCAGCGATCGCGATCCCCGCGCTCGCGGCACGCATCCGCGCGGTCGACATCGACGTGGTCGGCGTCCACAGCGGATCGATGGTCGCTGGTCGCTGGGTACACGACGTCGTCGGTGACGGCGCACGTCCGAACAGTACGATGAGGCGCCCATGAAGCTCTCGATGTCACTCGTCGCGCTGCTCGCCGGCTGCGCCCCGTCCGCGGGCACCAGCGCGACACCCGCCGGCCCGACACCTGCACCCGTCGCGCAACCGGCGCCGAAGCTCTCCTGCCCCGTGGGCACCCAGGACGTCACCACCGCCTTGCCGAGCCTCACGGTGTCCGCGGAGAGCGGCTCGGTCACGCGTGCACGAGAGACCATCGCCATCTGCTCCGCCGCGTTCGCCGAGTGCGGAGGGGCGTCCTCTGGGAGCGACGGCGAGGCATCGATCCGCCTCGAGATCGGCGCGGACGGCGGGGTGAATCGCGCCGAGGCGACGTCGACGGTCGCGATGGTCTCGGGCTGGCAGAGTTGCGTGACGACGATCGCGAGCAAGCTGCGCTTCGACGAAGCGGGCTCTGCCTCGATCGTCGTCGCGAAGTATCCGGTGAAGGCGGTCCACTGCCACCCCGGCGATCTGATTTGCACCGTCTGGTGACGAGCCGCGCGCGACCGCCGAGAAGCGCTACTTGATGGTCAGCGGCGCGCACGTCGAGACGCCGGCGCCCACGATTCGGAACCCCGTGTTCGGGATGTACTTCGTCACTGCGCCCGCCGCAGTCATCTTCCAGACGTTGGTGCTCGAGTCGGCGTCGCCTTGCAGGAAGATGTAGTAGTCGCCGCCCCAGAACGCGAAGGCCCAGGCCAGCGGCGAGACGAGGATGGAGGCTTTGAGCGCGCTCAGGGGGAACGTCTTGATCTCCGCGCCGGTCGCCTTGTCGAGCTGCGCGACCTTGGGCGGATTCGCCTGCGGCATGAACGCCCACAGCTCGCCCGCGGCGTTGCCCGTGAACTCCGGTCCTGACGCGGCCAGGTTTCCGAGCGGCGCGACCGCGCCCGTCGCGGGATCGAGTGATGCGAACTTCGACGCGGTGGTGTTACCGATGAAGAGCGTCTCCGCGGTGGTGCTCGCCGAGTTCGTCGAGTAGCCCATGCCGAACTGGCCGAAGCCGCCGGTGCCGCAGACGAACGGCGTCGCGCCCTTGCACGCGGCCGTGGTGATGTCGACCTTGTACAGGCCCTTGCACGAGGTGCCCTGCATCAGGTCGACGTAGGCCGTGCCATCGCGCGCGACCGCCATCGAGTTCGGGGACGTGCCCGAGCCGCAGTTGACGACACCAATCTTGATGAACGCGGCCTTGGTCGCGATCGTCGGGTCGAACTTGTAGAGGGTGTTGTTCGAGTCGAGCGCGTAGACGTAGGTCGCCGCCGCCGCGCAGTTGCCGCTCGGACCGGGAGAGCCCGTCTCCGGCAGGGCGCCGTCGACCGTGAGCTCGGGGGCGTCGACGACGAAGCCGCCATCGTCGCCCGTGCCGCCCGGCCCTGCGTCGACGAACGTGCCGCCGGAGTCCTCCTTCGCGGCCGAACAGGCTGCGCCAGCAGGGAGGACGACGATGGCGACGAGGAGGGCGCGTGCGGTCTTCACGTTCGGGCTCGGGGCGAAGGGGGAGCCCAAACGTAGCGCGCCTCGTTTCCTCGCGCCCCCGCTCTTTGCCGAGCGCGCTGACGACTCGGGAGAACGAGCGTAGGCTCCACCCGCATGCGCGCATGGGCCAGCCCGAGTCTGCGGACGGTCGGGGTGTCTTGCCTGTCGACCATCGGCTGCGCGGATGCGGTCGACGACGGGAACGGCG
>JBKJQC010000166.1:0-5330 GCA_046593995.1 Polyangiales bacterium | reverse complement strand
GCGCCTCCGTGTTCAATCCGAGCGTTCGAGAATCGAGAATCACGCTCCGTCATTGAGCGCTCAGAGGTCGATGTCGCTCGTGCGCTCGTCGTTCGGGACCATGAGCGCCTGCACGAGCTGGTCGAGCTCGAGGGGCTTCGAGATGAACTGGATGCGGTGCTCGCGCGCGACCTTCGCCGCGCGGGAGGTCGCCGACATGAGGACGACGTTCGGTCGGTCCTCGCGGCGGGCGAGCTCGCGGAGCACTTCGCGGACGTCGCCGTCCTCCAGCTGGAGGTCGAGCACCAGCGCCGCGGGATCGCCGTCGCGGAGGTAGCGGCGGACCGTCGCGACGTCGGACGCTTCGCGCACGAGGAACCCTTCGTCGGCGAGGAAGTCACTGAGCGCCTTGCGGAGCACGGGATCGTCCTCGGCCAGCAAGACCACGCGATAGGTGAGCGGCGCGGTCGGGATGGGCGTCGCCACGGGCACGGGGGGTCTCGTCGGGATGGGCATGCGGTGGGCGCTCGATCGATGCCACACCCGGCGCGAGATCGTGCCCGGATCGGCTCGAAATCGGGCTCCCGCCGAGGTCCGCGTCCGCCTGCGTGCGGGTCCGAGGAACACAACCGCCGCGCTCGCTCGCATGGATCAGGGAAGGCTCTCGCCCTTGAAGATCTCCCACAGCGCGTCGGCCATCACCATCGGGTGATTGGTCCCGTTCGGGTACTCGTGGCTGCACTTCTCGATCAGCACCGCGACGAAGCGGTTCTTCGCGCCGGTGGTGCTCGTGGTGTACGCCCAGCGCGCGAGGCCGGCCCTCGGCTGATCGAACGTGTACGTGCTCGCGAGCGCCCCTGCGGCGAGGAAGGGACTCGTGATCGTCTGGAAGAGCGTCGTCGTCGCCGTCGACGCCGCGATGGGGATCGGCGTGCCGCTCGGTGTGAAGCGGTCGTCGATGTTGCCGACCGTGAAGACCATCGTGATCGGCCGCGCCGGCGGCTTCGGCTCGACGGCCATCTGGCCCGCGTGCGAGGCGGTCGCGGCGAAGCGGTCGGCGAGCTCTACGCCGAGGCGCGCGGACATCTGCGCGCCGTTCGAGAAGCCGCTCGCGTACACGCGCTTCCGGTCGACGGAGTAGCTCGTCCCGAAAAGATCGAGCATGCGGCGGAAGAACGCGACGTCGTCGGCCAGCGGGTGGTCGGCGAGCGCGCGGTTCTCGGACGTCAGCTGCGCGAGCTCTTCGGGCGTGCAGAGCGGCATCCGCGTGGGGTTGCCGAGGTTGCCCGCGGCCCACTTGGTCGTGACCGTGCGCTCGCCCGGATCGTCGAAGTCGCCGTCGCGATTCTCGTCTTCCTTCAGGCAGTACGTGAGCGAGCTCGGGAAGACGCTGATGAACCCCTCGGCGTCGGACTTCTCCTTCCACCGCGAGATGTCGAAGAACTTCTCGCCGTCGCCGCTCGTGCCATGGAGCATGAACACCACCGGGACGTGCGTGTCGCCGCGCGCCTTTTCTGGGACGTAGACGATGAGCGCGCGCTTCATCCCGTCGACCGTGAGCTCGTGCAGGTGCTTGCCCGGGAGGTTCCCCACGCTCGCGTCGCCGCTCGCGTCGCTGCTCGTCTCGCTGTCGGGGGCGGCGGCGTCCGAGACGGTCGTTCCACTGTCGGCCGTGATCGCACCGCCGTCGTCCGGCGAGGCCGCGATCTCCGCGCCCGAGCAGCCGGCGAACAGGAGACACGCGAGCGAGGTGCGGAGCAGGGGCCCGAGGTGGGTCATGGCGAGAGAAGGTGAACGTCGCGCGTCACTCCCGCAAGAGCACGACTGCAATCTTCGTTGACCAGTCGAATACAGACGCGCGGCGATCAGCGACAGACGACGTGCGACGTGCTGCTCTCGAATGCGAGGATGGGCAGCGTTCCCACCACCGTGAGCGCGGTGATCACGGGAGGCGCGCCGTCGTAGAACGCGAGCTCCACGGCCGACGCCGCCGCCTCTGCGGGCTTCGCGCCGCGTCCGAAGTAGAGGTGCACGCGCTTCCCCTCCGCCTCCGTCCACGCGAGCGCGATGCCCTCGCCGTCACGTGCGATGCCGTACGAGCTCACCGAGCCCGTCGTGCCGGCGGTGCGCGCGAGCACGCGCGGGATGCCGGCCTTTCCCGTCGTGGGATCGAACGAGGCCTGCTGGAAGCTCCAGTCCTCTTTCCCCTTCGGGAGCTGCGTCCAGACCAGCCACGCGCGCTCCGCGCCGTCGAGCGATCCGCGCGCGACCTGCGGCGTGCGCAGGTTGCCGCCCGCGACCAGCGTCGGCTTCGTGCCTTCGGCGGCCTCGCCGTCGTCGCCGAGCGCGATCGCCCACATCGCGCCGGTCGCGCGGTACGCGAGCACCGCGCCGTGGCTCATGAGCGCGAGCCCGCCGCCTTTCGGCTCCCCGATCTGCCGTTCGTCCCTCGCGTCGTAGTCGTGCACCGAGAGCGCGCCGCCGGTCTGGACGACGAGGCGCGCCGCGGGCTCCGCGTCCGTCTTGTGTTTGTTGTAGAAGTTCGGCGAGTCGCGGCTCCCGGCGAACATGCACGCGCACGTCCCCTCGCGCCAATCGAGCTTGCAGTTCGATCGATGGCAGCGCGAGCGGTGGTTGCCGACGAGGAACACCATGAGCCGCTCGCCGTCGCTCGCGGACGTCGCGTTCTCGGGCCAGAACCCATCGATGTCGTCCCCGGTCTGCGCGAAGAGGTTCGCGGAGAGCTCCTTCCCCGAGCGCTTCACGCGGAGCACCGGGCCGTCGCCACCGCCGTAACCGTCCTCGCCCTCGACCTGCCACGAGAGCTCCGCCCGGGGCGTCCCCGCGTCGGCGCGCGGGACCTCGACGAGCCGACAGCCCTTCGGCGCCGGTGCGGGCGCGCTCGCCGAGGGCGCGACCGAGGGCGCGGTCGATGCGACGACGACCGGCGGATCCGGCTGCACCGTAGGCGCGCTCTTCTTCCCACAACCGACGGCGAGCACGACGAGACCCATCGCGAAGCGCTTCATGATCCACCTATTCCCACGGCGCGATGCGCCCTTCGATGAACACCGTTCGTCCCACGTCCACACCGTCGGTCGAAGCGATCGAGGGCGCCGTCCGCAGGTGCGCGATCGACCACGCCACGTCGACCCCCGGCGCCGCGCGCACGCGGAGCTTCACGACTCGTTCCTTGCCCGGCAGCACGCGCAGATCGCGCTCGTCGCGCCGGACGAAACCAACGTGTCCGTCGTCGTCGCGGCCGGGCACGAAGCGGAACGTGCGCGAGAGCATCACCACCGCGCGTCGGTCGCCGGCGACGACCGAGAGCTCGAGCGCGCGGAAGAGATCGCCGGTCGGCACGGCGTGACCGCTCCTCGCGCGCAGCGTGAGCGTGACCTCGATCGCGTCGCCGATTCGCTGTGCCTTGGCGCTCACGCTCAACGCGCGCTCGAGCATCGCCTTCGACGTGCCGTCGAAGCGGTGGCTGCGATATCGACGCCCCCGACCATCGATCCGCACCGGCATGTGACAGCTCTGACACTGCCCGCTTCCCGCGGCCTCGCTGCACGTCGCCTGCATCGGCGGAGAGCTCGCTTCGCCGTCCGCGTGGCTCTGGAACGAGAACTCGTGACACCCGGCGCAGAGCTGCGAGGTCGCGCGTCGCGGATCGACGATCGTCGCGTGCGCGTCGGTCTTCGGGTGACGGCCGCTCGACACGATGGTCTGCCCGCCGTGGCAGGTGGCGCACGTCACGCCCTCGTCCTCTGCGCGCGGCGCAGGCTCGTCTCCGCCGGACATCGGCGCGTGGCACCCGCGGCAGAACGCGCGCGGCTCGGCCCGGTAGCCTGCGGTGAACCACGGGTTGGTCCACGACCGCCGATGGAACGACGCTCGCCACTCGTCGACGATCTCCGCGTGGCACTTCGCGCACGCTTCGGGGGAGGGCGCGTCGCCGTGACCTATTGGACGGAGTCCGTCGGGGAGCGGCGGCAGCAGCCCGTCGGCGCTCCGTGCGCTCTCCGTCGCGCTCTCCGTCGCGGTCGCGGTGGTCGTCGCGGAGGACGGAACGCGATCGCTGCATGCCGCGATCACGGCGGCCGTCGCGACCGCCGCGATCCATGCGCCTCGGGAGACCCGTACGCGGAGAACGCCTCCCATTCCGCACCAACGGTGCACCGGCCGCGGCTCTTCCACAATCACGAACGCCCGCGCGCTGATCCGTCAGATGTTCGTCGTGGCTTCGTGCCGCTGGGTGTACATCTGCCAGAACCGCTCGGCGACGTCGTCCGCGCCGAGGTTCGCGTTGCCCTGATCGAACGCCGTGCCCCGCACGCGGCCGGTCACGACGACCTCACCCACGTAGATGCCGTAGCCCTTCAGCTTCTGGTGGAGCAAGCCGACGGTCTTGTGCTGCGCCGACGTCGCGATGGCGAGCCCCATCACGCCCCACTCGGTCGCACGCGCGTCGAGGTTCGGATCGAAGAACGCGAGACCGCCGCCTGTCACCAGCACCGCGGCGTCCCGTCCCTGCGCTTCCAGGTCGGGGAGGGCGGCTTGCACTCCGGCGACGAGCCCGACGACGCTGACGTCGAGCACCTTGCGGAGCTCGTTCGGATCCGCCTGCACGAGGTCACCGGCGCCCGCGAGGTACGCGTTCCAATGGAGCACCGTCACGGGTCCGAGGGACACGCGGATGTCCGCGAGGACCTTGCTCACGGCCGTCGGGATCCCGAGATCGGCCGCGAAGCCGCGCGCGTTCACCCCCGCCTCGGAGAGCGTGCGCGCGGCCTGGCTCAGCTTCTCGGCGTTGCGGGAGACCAGCGCGACCTGGAACCCCTCGCGCCCGAATCGACGCGCGACCGCGTCGGAGATCCCGGTGCCGTACCCCGAAACGACGATCGTCTTCGCCACGGACTGTCTATGCCGCGACGCCGCGTCGCGTTGCGCGGAGCCCCGATGGTGCCTGCGGCGTGTATGACTGGTTTGCCCCGGCTCCGCGATCGCAGACACGGGCGCGGAAGCTCCCCGAGCGCGGCCGGCGAAGAGCCCTTAATTCGTCGGGTCAGGCAGCCGTATGGGGGGAATGCGCGCACCGAGCGGAGCCGCCGGCGCCCACTCGGCGAACACGGATTGGGGCTTCTCGGGGCGCTCGTCGCTCATTCGCAAGGGCATCGACGAGCGACTCCTGCCGGTCTCCGCCCTCGGGGCCCAGCTCGTCCATGGGCTCGTGATCATCTCCCCCTGGCCCGACCGCCGCCGGGTCTTGCTGCTCCTCGCGATCCACGCGGCCCGTTTCGGCCTGCTCGGCGCGACGATCGCCGTCGTGAGCAGCCGTCGCCGAGGCAACG
>JBKJQC010000129.1:0-18257 GCA_046593995.1 Polyangiales bacterium | reverse complement strand
GAACGCGGGATCGACGACGATCGGATGCCGGTGACCGCTCGGCACGGCGCGCACGATCAGCTCGTCCTCGTGGAGCGAGACCGAGACCGGCACGCTCCCGCCGTCGGCGTCCCACGCGACGACCGGGTCGGACCGAAGCCGCGCGTTGCCCCGCGCATCGAGCGCCTCGACGATCCCCTCCCGGAGCCGCAGCCGCGTGATCCCTGGACCCTTGGTGAGGCGATAGCGCGCGACGGAGCTCGCACCCTCGGCGCGTAACACGCGCAGCTCCTCGACCCGTGTTCCGTCGACGAGCATGACGACGTCGACGTGCGGCTCGGCCGCGGCGAACACCACCGAGCGCTCGACGATCCGCGCGGGGACCGCCGACCGCCCGACCGCGCGGATCTCGAGCCAGAGATCGTCGCCCGCCGCGACCCGCAGCGACGCATCGGCGCGACCCGGGAGCGAGGCCGAGAACGCGGTCGGCTGCACGAACCCGCTCGCGGCGCGCGCCGGCGGATCGGCCAGGATCCGGTCGCCGCTCTGCCGCAATGGCGCGGCTCGTACGAGCGCGGCAGAGAGCTCGGGGATCGCGCGCAGCGGCCTCAGCGCATCGGCGTTCGTCGCAGCGGGCGGCTCGGAGGAGGTCCGGCCCGAGCACGCCGACAAGAGCGCGATCGCGAGGAGCGCGTAACGGGCTTTGACCATGCGTCACCCTATCCGCATTACCCGACGCGCGCTCGTCGTTTCGACCAGAGCCCGGTGCACTCCGGAACGCGGGTCCAACGCTCCTCCCGGATGCGCGCCATCAGCGTGTCGGGGAAGAACGCCGAGAGCACGGACACCGCGTCGTCGACGGAGTCGAACGCGTAGTCGGTGCGGATCGCGCGACGCGTGAACCCGCGCGCTTCGAGGAAGGCGAAGTATTCGTCGAGGGCCTCGTGCGTGCGCGGCGTCGTGTGTCCGGTGCCGAGCGTCTCGACGACGACCAGCGTGCCGCCCTCACGTACCGCCGCCGCCATCGCGTCGAGCGCACGTGCGACGTCGTCGCGCCAGCCGTCGGGCATCCAGTGACGGAAGTGACCGAAGCACCACCCGGCGACCGCGGCGTCGAAGGTCGCGTCGAAGCGGAGCTCACGCGCGTCCCCCTCGAGCAGCGTCAGCGTCCCGCGCGTGACGTCGTCCGCGAGCGTACGCCGAGCCACGTCGAGCATCGCCGGCGCACGATCGACCGCGGTCACCGAAGCCGCACCGAGGCCGAGCAGGATCCGCGACACCCGTCCTGTGCCGCAGCCGATGTCGAGCACGCGGGCGGAGCGGACGTCCACGAGCTCCGCCAGCGCGCGCAGCAGCTCGCCGTCGACGTCCTCCGCGCGCACGAGGCGCTCGTAGTCCTCCGCGCGATCGCGATAGATCGCGCGCTGCTTCTCGTCTCCGTCGTCCGGCAGCGTCATCCGAACCACCGTAGCGCCGCCACCGGATCGCGCCGTCAGGGGAGCCAGACCAGCCGCGGCCAGTACGCGTCGGGAGCGGCCCGCGCACGCGCCGCGGGATCGGTCGTGCCGACGCCGTAGCTGACGACGAGCTGGTTGCGCGTCGGATCGGCCAGCTCCTGGTGGACGACGGGGCCCGCACAGAACGCCTTACCGTCCGCCTCGGGGAGCGCGCATCGTCCGAGCGTCGGTCCCGGTGACCACGGTCCCTCGGGTGTGCTCGCGACGTGCGTCTGCAGATCGCTCCCGAAGCCGACGGCGTACACGTGGAGCAAGCCGCTCTGCCGACGAACGACGGCGGATATCCACGGACCCGCGTCGAACACAGTCGCGCCGTCGGTCCCGCGCCTGCTCGCGACCCACAGTCCGTTGCCGGCGAAGAGCTCCATCGTCTCGTTCGCGTCGAGGCGGCCGACGACGCAGCGTTCGGTGAGGAGCGCCACCGGCCCGGGGCAGCCCCAGACGTACGCGCGCCCGTTCTCGACGAACGACGCGTCGCCGAGGTCGAGATCGACGCCGAAGTGGATCTGGCGTCGCACGGCGATCTTCCCGTTCTCGAAGCGTGCGATGCCGGTCCCGAGCTCCGTCACGCCGAAGCCGCCGTTCGGATCGTCGCGGAACAACCGGTAGGTGACGCGCGAGCTTCCGCCGAGCCGATAGCCGCCGGTGATCTGCACGTGGAGGCTCGGATCGTCGCCGTCGAACTCGAAGTGCCGCTCGACGATCGACTCCGGTCGCCCCGACGCGAAGGTCGCGCGCGAGGGGCAGGTCCCGAAGGGCGCGGTCTGATCGACCTCGAACGCGACGTTCGGCGTCGTCGTCTCCGTCTCGACCGACTCGGCGATCCAGAGGCACCGGCCGTCGTCGGTGGGGACGCGCACGAGCGAGCCTCCGAGCGCTCGAACGGGGCCGTCGTGGAACGGCAGACAGGACGCCTGCGGCGTCGTACGCGCCGCCTCGCGCGACGCAGCCGGGCAGCGCCATCGCAGGCCTTCGCACGTCGGCTCGACGGACTCGAGCGGGCCGCAGGGATTCTCCCCCGCGCGCCCCGCGCGCACGCACGAAGGTTTGTCTTCGCCGCACGTCGACGCGACGGGCAACTCGTCGACGGCGAGCGAGGTCCGCGCGCCACACGCGGTGAGCGAGGCGATGATCATCGGAAGCAAGAGGGAGGCGCGCACGGAGTCGCGCTGAGCATCTCGCGCGCCATCCGAGTTCGCCCGGGAAATCCGCCACCGAATGCGCTCGACCGAGAACCCGTGGGGACGTGCCGCAGCCGCACGGTCACGGCGCGTCAGCTGGCTCGCCGGCCCTCAGCGGGGCGAGAGGTCCGACGCGGCCACGGCGCCGAGGAGGAGGCCATCGCGCACGACGAACACCGTGTCCTCGTCGGCGGCCGCGAGGAGCGCGCGCGCGCCTTCGACCAAGGTCTCCGGCGCGGTCGTGAGCGGCAGCGGATCCATGATCTCGGAGATCGCCCTGTCATCAGCGACGTCGGCGACATCGACGAGCGCCCGCGCGCGGACGACGCCGAGCAGCATGCCCCGCGAATCCTCGACGGCGATGCTCCCTACTTTCTCCCACGCGATGATACGGCGCGCGAGCGCCACTGCGTCCGCGGCCTCGATGGTGCAGACGTTCGTCCGCATCACCCGCTCCACGGTCGTCTGCGGATCGGGAGCCTTCGGCTCGGCGCGCTGCACCGCCGCCCATCGATGCACGGGCTCGTCCCCCTGCTGACGCTCGAGCATCTCCGCCACGAGCACTCGATCGCGCTCGTCACGTCCGCCGCCGTGTCCGCCGAGGCGCGCGTAGGACTCGAGCATCCACTCCGCGCCCGTGCGCCCCGTCCGCACGCGCTCGGCCACGATCTCGAGGTAGCGCGTCGCCTCCTCGCGACCGAGCCCGCCTCGCTCGAGACCTCGGAGCGCGAGCGGCAGGAGCTCCTCGAGCAAGAGCTGCGCGGCCGGCCACAGCTTCCCGTCCATCCACCGGAGCTGCGTGAGGAGCCCGTCGCGCGCGGCGCTGAAGAAGTTTCGCTTCGCGTCCTCGAAGCGGAGCCGCTCGTCGATCGGCCCGTACGCGTGCTGCAGCTCGAGCATCAGCCCGAAGAACAGCGCCGCGTTCCCGACCTCGTCGAGCGTGGTCGGCCCCGCGGGGAGCACGCGGTTCTCGATGCGGAGGTGCGGCAAGCCCCCGCCCGGGCTCACGCCGTAACAAGCGCGGTTCCAGCGCCACACCGTCCCGTTGTGGGCACAGAGCGCGCGGAGCCGTGGCGCGCGCCCCTCGCGGATCGCCGCGAACGGATCCTCGCGCTCCGGCGCCGCGACGAGCAGCGGGTAGCGGGTCGCGTCCTCGCGATGGAGATCGAGGATGGAACGGATCCAATGGTCGCCGAAGCGCACGCGCGGGGGCACGCGCCGCGTCCGGTGGACGTCGCTCCGCGCGTCGGTCGCGTGCTCGAAGAGCGCGATCCGCGTCTCCTGCCACAGCCTGTGTCCCATCAGGATCGGCGAGCACGCGGCGGCCGACAGGAGCGGGCCCGAGATCGCCTGCGCGATGTTGTAGAGGGGCGCGAACTCCTCCGGAGTGACCTGCAGGTGAAGCTGGAAGCTCGTCGTGCAGGCCTCGAAGAGCACGTTCTCGTGGAGGGTCTCGAAGCGGTCGACGCCGTCGATGCGGAGGTGGAAAGGCTGCCCGCGCTGCGCGGCGAGCGTGTCGTTCAACGCGCGATAGCGCGGGTTGGGCGAGAGGTTCTCGAGCGCGAGGTCCGACGTCGAGAGCGTCGGGAGGATGCCGACCAGGACGGCGCGACCGGAGAGCGTGCGCGCGGCGGCGTCCGCCTTGTCGACGATCTCACGCAGCGTCTTCGCGAGGCCGTCGAGCGCTCCGGGAGCGAGCACCGCCGGCGGCAGGTTCGCCTCCAGGTTGAAGCGCGCGATCTCGGTGGTGAAGCGCGGGTCCGAGAGCTTCGCGAGGAGCTCGACCGCGATCGGCGCAGGGCGCATGGCACCGTCGACGAGGAAGATCTCCTGCTCGGCGCCGATGCGTCGGACACGATCGAACGCCCCCTTCGCGAGGAGCTCGTCGAGCGCCGCGAGATCGTCGAGCAGCGCGACGGTCGCGCCCCGGCGGCTCACCCCGTCGACGTCGTGCACGTCATGCTCGGCCATGCCGTCTGCTCTGCAAGAGGGCGGCCGCGCCGCGGACGAGACCCCGCGGCGGCGCCGTTCACACAGGACCGCTCACAGCTCCGTCATCCATGCAGTCACTATGTAGTTGGCGACGAGGATCGCCACGGCAGACTGGACGACCGCGCGCGTGGTCGCCTGCCCCACCCCCTTGGCGCCGCCGCTCGCGTAGAAGCCATTCTTGCAGGAGATCAACGCGATGAGGAACCCGTTGATGCCGCTCTTGAGCAGGCCCATGAACATGTCCTTCGGCTGCACGAGCTGCCGGACGCGGTCCATGAAGATGCCGGGGTCGACCCCGAGCCACGCGACCGCGACGGCCCACGCCCCGGTCATGGCGACGAGTGTGAACAAGATGCAGAGGAACGGGAGTGTGATGACCGCGGCGACGACGCGCGGGACGATGAGGTACTGCACCGGGCTCACGCCCATGGTCGCGATCGCGTCGATCTGCTCGGTGACGCGCATGTTCCCGAGCTCCGCGGCCATGGCGCTGCCGGCGCGGCTCGTCACCATCAAGCCGGCGAACACCGGGGCGATCTCGCGCGTGAGCGACAGCGCAACGACGCCGCCGACCATCCCCTCGGCGCCGAAGCGGCGGAAGCCGTAGACGGTCTGCAGCGCGAAGACCATTCCGGTGAAGATGCCGGTGAGCGCGACGATGAAGATCGACTCCACGCCGACGAAGTCCATGTTCTGGATGAACTGGCGGAGACGGAACGGCGGCCGCACGAGCCACATCAGCACGCGCGCGCCGAGAACCACGGTGGTGCCGAAGCCGTCGAGCAGGTCGAGCGGCACCGCGAACAGCCGCAGGAGCAGCGCGCGCAGGGTGAGCGGCTGGCTCTTCTCGTCGGAGGTCGCGTCCACGTCGCCCGCACCTTCGCGAGGCGCGCTCCGCGATGCAACCGTCTCGGCCCTCCGGCAGGCCCGAGCGCAGGCTTCCGGCTAGGCGACGCGCGTGCCCGCGATGCGCTCGTCGACCGCGCGGCGGAGGATGTCCGGGTCGAAGGGCTTCCGCAGGACGCGCTTCTCGAGCGCGCGGAGGAACGTCGCGCTCTCGCCCCCGAAGACGCCGCCGGTCATGAAGATCACCCGGTCGACGAGCGCCGGGAACTCGCGTTCGAGCGCGCGATAGAGCTCGATGCCGCCCATCCGAGGCATCTGCACGTCGGTCATGATCGCGTCGAACCCTTGCGGGTTCTGGCGGATCATCGCGAGCGCCTCGTCGCCGTCGGTGGCGGTGAACACCTCGTGCGAACGACCGAGCGTGCGCGAGACCGCGCGAACGATGCTCGCCTCGTCGTCGACGATCAAGATCCGACCGCGGACGGTGTGCGCGCCGGGTGTGGGAATCCGACGGAGCGCCGCGAACGACTGCGACGTCCCCGCGGAGGCGGCGCCGGCGCGCACGTCGTGGATGACGATGACGATGCCGCCGTCGGGGAGCGTGACCGCCGACGCACGCAGCGGCTCCCCCTTCGGGCCGACGAGGGTCGAGCGCACGGCATCGCCGCCCGGCGTCGGCAGGGTCTGCCCCGGGAAGAGCGAGGCGACCGGACGACCGACGAGCGCGCTCGGGGTCGCGCCCACCCGTCGTGCGAGCGCCCAGTTGCCGCGTCGGAGCGAGCCCCGTTCGTCGACGACGAGGACCATCGCGTCCATCACGTCGAACGTCGTCTGCCAGTCGCGCATCGCGGAGCGGATCCGCGACACGAGGCCAGCGTTCTGCAGCGCCATCGCGAGCGGCTCGGCCACGGCCGCGAGGAGCCACGGTGCGTCGGGCAGGAGCGACTTACGGGCGAGGTGCGGCAGGCGCGACAGGATCACGAACGCACCGACGACCGCGTCGTGCGCGACGAGCGGCACGACCGCGGCGCTCTTCGCCCACGGGGCGAGCGTGGCCGCTTCGTGGGCCTCGAGGAACGTCGGCCCGCCTGCGCGTGCCTTTCCCGAGCGCAACACCATGGCGAGGGGCGTGTCGACCAGCGGGATGACCGTCCCGTTCGCGGTGGCATCGTGCCCGTGCTGCCCGTGCGTCGCGACGAGCTCGAGCTCGTCGGAGCGGCTGTCCCCGCGAACCGCCATCGCTCCGCTCACGGCGCCGACCCACGCCTCCTCGAAGGCGACCTCGGAGGCGAGGCGCGAGGCGAACGTCGCGAAGACGTCCTCGAGGATCCCGCTCGCCAGCGCGCGCTGCAGCTGGAGGAGCGCCTCGAGCCGATGCGCGAGCGCGCGTCCTTCGTCGAGGGCGCGGAGGCGGCGGAGCGCGGCCGCGGTGGCCGCTCCGATGAGGGTGGCAGACTCGAGCGTCGCAGCCTCGACGTCGCCGTCGACGAGCGCGACCGCAACGCCCTCGACGCCCACCGGCACGAGCACGGCGTCCGCGATCCCGGCGCGCACGCCCGCGAGCATCTTGCCGCCAGAGACCCACGACGCACCGTTGCGTCCGAGCGCGTGGATCTCGGCGCCGTCGCGCAGCACCTGACCGACTCGCCCGACCCGCGCGGCGTCCCCTTCGACGGCTGCGATCTGCAGGCTCGGATTCGAGACCTCGTCGTCGTCACGGCTCCGGCTCGAGAGCATCACGTACGTGACGCGCGACGCGAGCAGGATGCGCAGCGCGCGGGCGGCCGCAGCGCACACCTCGTCCTTCGAGGTGGCCTCGACGATCGCCAGCGCGTGATGCGCGGCCGTCGCAGGGTGCTGCGCTCGCAGCCTCAACTCCGTCATCGCCACATCGAGGTACGGCCGGTTGGACCTCGCGCGTTAGTGCGCGCGCGCAAATTATCACCTTCGGCCCCGAGGCGCCGCGCCACGAGCCGAGACCGCCCGTCTCGAGCACGTCACCCAGGGCTCGAGGGCTCAGAGATCGTGAACTTTTTGGTCTTGACCGAGCCGCCGACAAAAAGGGAGCCGGGGAGCCGGGGAGGCGAGAGGGAGGAACCAGGGGTCTGCCGGCGAGGCGACGACGTCGATGACACCACGGCCGCCAAAACGTTGATGTCCGCGCGCGGTAGCAGATGCTCGACCTCCCTCTGATCTCCTCGCCTCCCCTGTTGGTCCATCGTGGAGGAGAGCGAAAGATTCACGACCTCTCAGGGGACACGCACCTCGACGTGCGAGCTGCGGTCCATGCCGACTGTCTGCCAAATCCACAGCGTCTGCTTCGACGTCGCGGGAATCGATTCGGTCCAGGAGCCATCGGGGCGTGCGACCGTCGTGCGACCTTCGCCGCGTCCCTCGTCGAGGGCCTGGTTCCACACCGTCACCTCGGCGTTCGGTTGCGCGGAGCCTGCCTGCCCTTTGACCGTCACGAGACCGCTCGCGTCGGGCGCGGTCACGTCCGGTTGCGCCGGTGGGGGAACGGGTAGCGTCGGCGAGATGCACGACGACAGGGTCACGGCGATCCCGAGGCTCCCGCCGAGGAGTAGCCTCCGGAGCCAGTGACGACGCGTGCTCACGCCTCCGGGTTAGCACGGGATGGACCACCCGGCCCACGGCTTTCATGACAGGCTTTTCCCGTGCGTCGCGCGCGCCGGCGCCAACCACGGTGGCAGTAGCGGCAACGGACGTGGCGGCGCGATCACATCGCGGAGGATCGGGCGCGGGCTTCGTAGAGGGCGTCGCCGAAGAGGAAGTCGCCGACGCACGTGTTGAACGGCAGCGCGGCAGTCCCGGCCGAGGTCTGTACGATGATCGGCTCGTCGGGGCGGAGCCGACGAACGCCGCCGCGATCCCACCACCGCACGCGTACGACGATGGTCCCCCCGCCTTTCGCGACGGCGCGGAGGACCGCGGGCTCCACGCCCTCGTACTCTTGCTTCAGGAGTCGCGCGAAGCGCTTCCGTGCGTGCGCGTCGCGCACGGGATAGACGCCTTGGCCGCGCGGCGGGCCCTTCCCGGTGGTCACCGTCTCTTCCGTCGGCTTCACGGGCTCGAGATTCGACGCGCGACGCTCGTCGAAATACGACTGCAGCTTGCAAGTGTCGTCGAAGGTCACGACGTTCGGCGGCACGTCCGCATCTCGTCGCGACGCGGGGCCGCACGCCACCGACAGACACGCGAGGGCGAGCACTTCAAAGGCGAGGACCACGCGCAAGCGTGCAGCCTAACCGAGGATGTGCCCAGGTCCAGACCCCGCGATCCGACGCTCGGAGAGCGTGAATTTTTTGGTCTCGACCGAGCCGCCGACCAACAGGGAGGCGGGGAGCCGGGGAGGCGAGAGGGAGGAACCAGAGGTCTGCCGAACGAGGCGACGACGTCGATGACACCATGGCCGCCAAGACGTTGATGTCCGCGCGCGGCAGCACATGCTCGACCTCCCTCTGATCTCCTCGCCTCCCCGTCTCCCTGTTGGTCCATCGTGGAGGCGAGCGACAGACTCACGACCTCTCAGTACTCGAGGAGCACGTTCGTCGTCAGTCCCATCGCAGTCGTCTCGAGCCGGGCCGTCGCGAACCGGAATCCGGCGCCCGTGCGGTCGCGACAGCGCATCCACAGCGACGAGAGGGCGTCCTGCAGCCCGCCGCTCGGCTGCATGGGGATGTCGGCCGCGCCGCTGGCGGGCTTCAGCGTGAGCTTCACGTCGATCGACACGGCACCCACGGGTCCCGACGGGGGCACCGCGCGCGCCACCAGGTCGACGTGCCCGAGCTCCGCGCGGAGACCGTACGGGACCGCTTCGTAGAGCCGCTGGCCGATCTCCGTACGGCTCGCCGTCGTCGGCTCGCGATCGTCGAGCGAGCTCGGGGGAACGACCGAGCTCGGAGGACCGGAGAGCGCGCTCACGAACCCCGATCCCGGTGAGCTCATGCGGCTCATCGGCGGCACGCTCGCGCGCGCAGCGGGGATCTGACTCTGACTCTCGGGACGCACCGCGCGCATCGTCGTCGAGGAGCGCGAGGTCGGCGGTCCGTCGAAGAGCGCGAGGAAGCGCTTGATCTGGCCGTCCTCGCCGGTGAGCCGGTACATCGCATCGCCGCGTGCGACGGCGCTCGCGACGATGGCGAACTCCCATGCCTGCTGCTCGCTCTCGCACGGGACCGACTCGTTGGTCATCACGTCGATCCCCCACTGGAGGCCCTGCACCCGCACGAGGTCGATGCGTCCCTTGAGCTTCGGATCGATCGTCGGATCGGCCCACCCCCACGAGAAGGATCCGGCGGCGGGATCGTAGGTGCCGATGAGCTCGAACGACGGGCTCCACATGACGTCCTGGCCACGCAGGAACGTGATGTAGCCCGTGGTCCAGTTCGGGACGGCCTCGTCGCGCGGGTCCACGCGCTTGCCCATCTTGTGCTGCCGGCGCTGGACCTCGTCCTCGTATGCGGCGAGCAATTTCCGGAACTTCTCGAGCGACGTCGTCATCGTGTGGACCTCTCGGCGGCTCGGCTCGGCCGTGGCACCGCCTGGCCGAAGATCGTCCCACGAAAGCCCATCCTTGGGCCAAACCAACTTCGTCCTCCCCCCTGGCGCCGCAGTGTGTCAAAACAGCCGGGTCGGGACGATTTTGTTCCCGATCGGCTTCATGGGAGGTTCTCGAAGATGGGCGCACGCGACGCAGGACCGATCTGGATCGCGGGACACGAGGGGGAGGTCGATCGCAGCGACGGCGTCGCGGAGGTGTCGGTCGAATACCTCGGCGCCCCCGTGCGCATCGTCGATTTGTGGGGCAGCCCGCTCGACGGCGGCTGCGGTCCGAGCGACGCCAAACAGGCGCGCCTTCTCCTGGTCGAAGTGCTCGATCGGCCCGACCTCCTCGGCCGCGCGCTCAAGGCGCTCCGGCAGATCCCCGCGCTGCGCGAAGCGCCGGTCCTCGCCGCGATCGGCCCGCGCGCGATCAACCAGCTCGACCCCGCCGCCGGTCACTCCGACTTCATCGTGTGGCCCGCGCAGCCGGCGGAGCTCTACTCGCGCATCCGTCAGCTCGAGTGGCGCGCCAGCGAGTACGCGAGCGACGAGGTGATCAAGCTCGGACCGCTCGTGATCGATCTCCCCGCACGCGAGGTGACGATCGACGGCGAGAGCGGCGGCACCGTGCAGCTCACCGCGCGCGAGTTCGGTCTCCTGGTCGCGCTCGTCACGCGCCGCGGTCGTGTGCTCTCGCGCGAGACGCTGCTCGATGTGGTGTGGGGCGAGGACTACGACGGCGGCATGAAGACGGTCGACGTGCACGTGCGGCGCCTGCGCGCGAAGCTCGGCGAAGCGCTGCCGTTGCAGACCGTCCGCGGCGCGGGCTACGTCCTTCGATAGACTTTGGGCCCACGCGAGATCCGCGTGCTAGCGTCGATTCGTCGATGCGGAGACGGATCCACGTACTCGTCTCCGCCGCGGCCCTCGCGGTGTTCCCGCCGGCGTGCTCGCGCGCGCCGAAGGGCGCCGGCCCCTCGCCCATAGGGTCGGTAGAGCAGCAGCAAGCGATCGATCCCGCCGCAAAGGCCGCCGAGGATCCGCCGCGCAAGAAGCGCCGACTCCCGACCGGGGCCGCGCCGCGCATGTCGTGCGCGGCCGCGCGTACGTTGATCGGCGACGTCGAGACGCGTCTCGCCGCGGCGCCGCCTGCGATCGCGAAGAACAAGGAGGCGAGCTTCGAGAAGAGCCTCGCCGACGCGACCCTCGACTGGGCCGATCCGCACGGCTTGTGGACGGCGTCGCCCGACACGCCGGTCGCGCCGTTCGTCCGCGCACGCGCCGCGAAGCTGCGCGCGGTGCTCGAGGGACATGCGGACTGCGCGACCGAGCTTCGTCCGATCGGCGAGGCGCTCGGCAAGTGGGTCTCCGAGCTCCGCACCGAGTGGACGGCCGCAACGACGGCGGCTCTCGGCGACGTGAAGGTCGACGTGGCGACGGCCGCGGGCTCCGCCGTGATCGAGGCCGCCTTCGAGGACGGACCGCTGACGCGCACGGCGCGCGCGCTCACCCGCGAGCTCGCGTCACGGAGCGCGCTGACCGTGAAGCACCAGCCGTCGCTCGCCGTCGAGGCGGATCTCGGTCGCGAGCGTTGGCTCCCCGAGCTCTCCGCCGACGCCTGGGGCGAGGTCGTGCTCGCCGCCGCGGTGCGTGCCTGGGTGCCGCTGATCGATCCGCACGGAGCGTGGGCGCCGACCGAAGAGTCGGCGACGCTCTACGACCGTGACCTCGAGGTCGCACCGCCCCCGCGGCTCTGGACGTCGTCGACGCGCACCGCGATCGGCGTGCGGATCGACGCCGGCGCCGTCGCGCCGCTCCTCGAGCGTGACGTGGTGCTGTCGATCGACGGCGTCACGGTGGCGGGCCTCTCCGCCGAAGCGATCGACCAGCTCGCGGAGGCGCCCGACGACGACACCGAATCGCGCGCCGTGCGCGTGCTCCGGGTGCGCGACGCGAAGTGGGAGGTCGTGAAGCTCGACCTGCGCGCGGCCCTCGGCGACGAGCACATCGCAGTCGATCCGCTGCCCGTCGAGATCGTGCCGTACGCGTCCGGGCACGCGTTCGTCGTCCGGCTCTCCGACGTCCCCGATGGGCTCGGCGACGACCTCGCGCGTGCGCTCGCGACCGCACGCGCCGAAACACCCGACGTCATCGGTCTGATCCTCGATCTGCGCGGCAACGGCGGCGGGTCGATCGACGGCGCGACCTCCGCGCTCGGACTGTTCCTCCCCGGCGCCCCGCTCTTCCCCCTACGACACCGCGACGGCGCCATCGAGACCGAGCGCGCGACCGAGCCGCCCGCGGAGGATCGCTGGCTCGGTCCCGTCGCCGCGCTGGTCGACTCCGGCACGGCGAGCGCCGCGGAGATGATCGCAGGCGCTCTGCATGCGTATCGCCGCGGTCTCGTCATCGGCACGACGACGTACGGCAAGGGGTGCGCGCAGGAGTACGTCGACGATCCCACGGGTGTCGGCGTGCTGCGGCTCACGACGCTGCTCTTCGCGCTCCCCGACGGCACGGCGGTCCAGCGTCTCGGTCTGCACCCGGATGTCTTGCTCCCCCTTCCGATGCCGCTCGGCGTGAAGGACCGAGAGGCGGATCTGCCCCGGGCGGCCCCGAGCTGGACGGGCCCGGACATTCGCGATCCGAAGCGCGTCGTGGAGGTCCCCTGGCCCCCCGCGAAAGCGGTCGGACCGTGCAAGGACGCCGCGCTCTGTCGGACGCTTCGCGCTTTGTCTTCCAGTCGTAACTTCGCCAAGCGCTGACGCGGTACACTGTGGCCGCCCGTCGCGAGCCACCAGCACCGCGCGCCGGTTCGCGGCATGAGCACCACGTCCCAGAACGAAACCATCCTCATCGTCGACGACAGCCTCGACGCGCTCTCAGCGCTCGCGGGGTTGCTCGAGGAGGAGGGCTTCACCGTCGAGACGGCGCCCGACGGTGCGACGGCGCTCGTGGTCGCGGGGCGAGGCGTTCCGGACGTGATCCTCCTCGACCTCCAGATGCCTCGCATGGACGGCTACGAGGTGCTCTCGGCGCTCAAGGCCGAGCCGCGCACCGCCGACTGCTCGGTGATCGTCGTGAGCGCCAGCGCCGCCGAAGCCGACATCGTCCGCGCGCTCGAGCGCGGGGCCATCGACTACGTCACGAAGCCGTACGCCATCGAGATCCTCCTCGCGCGCCTCGGCGCCGTGCTGCGCAGTCGGCGCGAGAAGGAAGCGGTGTGGCGCCTGGGGGAGGATCTGCGGAACGCCCAGGACGAGCTCGCGCGCGTTCGACGCAGCGCGGCCCTCGGCGCGATCGCGGCAGGGCTCGCGCACGAGATCAACAACCCGGCGGCTTTCGTGGTCACCGATCTCCACGAGGTGCGCGAGCTCGCGGCCGATGTGGCCGACGCCGGCGACGTCGAGCACGCCGAGGCGATCGCGGCGCTCGTCGACGAGGCGCTCTCGGGGATGCATCGCATCCGCGACGTGGTGCGTGATCTGTCGGTGTTCGCGTCGGTCCTCGATCGTCGGTCGATCCCGTCGATCGCAGAGCTCGACCTCGCGGCCGTGGTACGAGGCCGCATCGAACGGATGCCGGAGGGCGCGCGGGTCACGGTGCAGGGCGCGGACTGTCCGGCATCGATCGCGCCCGGCCTCGGCGGGGAGGACGAGCTCGACGCGCTGGTCGGGCTCCTCGTGCGGCACGCGATCGCGGCCTACGGGATGGATCGAGAGTACTTGCTCGAAGTCGGCCGAGACGACCAGGCCGTCTGTGTTTCGATCCGTGCGGCGATGAGCGATGCGGGAGAGCGCCTCGAGGTCATGCCGGACGCAGCGCTGACGCTGCTCATCGCGCGGGAGCTCGCCGAGCGGTTCGGCGGGGGCGTCGAGCCGACCCCCGGCACCCACGGGTTCACGCTGCGTCTCCCCCCTGCCCGCCCGCGCGTCAGGGCTTCACGCTGACGAACCGCACGATGTCGTCGCCGCTCGGTCTCGTCCCGATCGCGATGCGCAGGTCGCCGCACGCGAGGATCCTCCCCTCGTCTGCTTCCGTCGTCGCGCAGCCGTCACCGCGCACCTCGCGCACCACCGACTCGATACGGTTGCGCGCGCGGAGGTTCGCCTCGTTCCGCGTGTGCTGCTCGATCGGCTCGATCCCCTTCCCTTCGCTCCCTTCGAGCCACCAGTTGAACCCGTGCTGCGGCAGGACGAGCGTGATCGCGGTGAGCACCCCGGCGGTGATCTCCACGCGGATCTCGAGGATCACCGTGCGGTCGGCCGGCGTCTCGGCGTCGGGGACGGCGTAGGTGAAGGGGACGAACTTCGAGCACCCCTCCTCGTCGCAGATCGGATACGGATCGGCCTCGTAGGGAGTGGAGAACGCGGACCCCTTCAGCGCGGCGCGTGGCTGGCCGTAGGTGTCGACCTTGGCCGCGCGCTTCGCCCAGAGCTCCACGGCCTCGCCGAGCGCTCTCCGCGCAGCCGTGGCCTTCTTCTGCGCCGCCTCGATGGCGCGCTGCGCACGGAGCGGAGCCTCGCGCTTCTCGATCTCGATCGCGCGTAGGAACGTCCGCTCCTCTTCGGCATGCGGTCCATCGGGCATCAGATCGAGGTACGCCTGCGCGCCGCCCGCGGTGCGTCCGGCCGCCGCGTAGAACCTCGCCTCCGTCGGATGGAACCACGCCGAGACCTCCTCGAAGAAGGCACCACGTGGGTGCGTGCGCAGGTAGATCCACCCGGCCGAGAGCTTCTCGCCGACGTTCTCCGCGTAGCGGAAGCGCTTGTAGTCGTCGTAGTCGTGCGGGGACGCGACGATGGTGCGGAGCGATCCGCAGGAGGTCAGGGCGATGCCCGTGGTAGACGCGAGCACGACGTTCGTGGCGAGCGCCCACGCTCGGAGCGGCCTCATCGCGGCTCCTCCTCGGCGGGGCAGAAGTCACACTCCGTCGGGACGATCGGCGCGGGATCGACGACGTCTCCGAAGGAGGAGCAAGAGAGCGCTTCGAGCGCGCGCAGGCAGACCTGCCCGTCGTGATCGACCGGCCTGCAGCCGTCGGGGAAGCTCCTCGGGACGGCCGTGCGCGCGTCGCACGCGCGGCGACACTGCGCCGTCGCGTAGCCGCACTCTCCGCAGCGCGCGCACTCGATCCGCAGCCGCTCGGTGAAGAACTTCCGCGCGTCGAGCGGCTCGATCGTCGCTCCGCACCCACCGACGTCGCCCGCGGTCGGCGCCGCGGCGCAGAGCGCGAGGACGATCGCGAAGCCGATGCTCGGACGTGACGCGCTCACGGGAGCCGCTCCCATTCGACGATCACGCCGAGCTGGCCGGAGAGGATCGGATACGCGGCACGACGGTTGTCCGGGGTGGCGGCGCCCCAGAACAGGTCGCCGAGGACCTCCGCGGTGATCCCGACGCCCGCGAGCACGTACCACGCTGCACCCACCGACAGCTCGATGCCGACGTTCGCATCGGGCGCGAGGAGGATCGGGAAGCCGAGGCGCGACCACCCACCGAGCACGGCGCCGCGACGGAACGCGCCGTACGAGGGGACGAGGACGTGCTGGGTGACGCCGCGGAGCGATCGATCCCAGCGGAGCACGGGGCCGTGTTGGAAGCCGAACGGCGCGCCGAACGCCGCGCCCGCCCCGACGCTCGAGTACGGCGCCGTCGCGGAGATGGACTCCGCGCTCTCTCCGAGCGGGGTCGAGAGCCGATAGGGGTTGTTGAAGCGAAAGCCTCCCCCGGCCGCGAGGGTCACGAACGGTCGGACGTAGAGCGGGCGAGCGCGCGTCGACACCGGTGCGTCGATCACGCGGCCGGTCGTGTCGTCCGCATGGACGCCGCTCGAGAGAGCGGCGAGAGCGCACGCCGCGATCACGACGGACGTGATCGCGCGCGTGCCGGAGCGTGCGTCAGGTGCGCGCAGCCGCATCGGCGAGTCGCCGCGGGAAGTCGAGCGCAGCGCGTTGGATCTTCGCTTCGAACAGACCGCGGAGGGGAGAGTCGCCGAGGTCGAACACGACGCCGTACGTGACGAGCGTCCGGCCGCCCGGGAGCGGCGTGAGTCGGATGAAGCCCCAGCCGTCTTCGATGACGTTGTCCGCGCCGCGATCGACGTGGAACCAGCAGTAGCGGCCGCGATCCTGGAACGCGAGCACCGCGCTGTAGCTGCCGCTGAAGATGCCCATGCCGTGCGTGAAGCGCACGTGCGCGCGGCCCGCCTTGTCGACGCGCTCGAGCACCGCGGATTTCGTCCGCGGGAAGAGCTCGGGGTATCGGCGCGTGTCACGCAGGATGCGCGAGAGCCGCGACCAGTCGGCGTCGACGATGCGGTAGCTGACGCCTCCGACGAAGTGATGCCCGTCGCGCTCGAGCGTCGTCGGCTCGACCAACATCTCGCCGCGCGCGAGGCGGAGCTTCTCCGTCGACGAGAGCTTCGCTCCGTCCGCGTCTCTCGCGACGAACGTGGGCGCGACGAGCGCCGCCGCGATCGCGAGCGAGGCTGCGAGGCTGCGAGCGACGAACATCATGCGCCGACGACGTTACCCGGGGTTCCCGCTCACGTCACTTCCGTGACGCCTTCTTCGCGCCGGGCTTCTTCGTCCCCGCCCTCTTCGCGGCGGGTTTCTTCGCGCCCGCCTTCTTCTTTGCGGCGGGCTTCTTCGGGGGCGTGCCGAGGAACGTCACCTCCCATTCGGTGCCGTCGTCGTCCTCGAAGCGAAGGGAGAGATCCTTGCGTGTTCCGGCCACGTCACCGAGCGTAGCGAACCCCCGACGGAGGCTCGTACGAATCTGTTCACTCGCAAGCTCGTGGACGCGCCGGGCTCAGGACAGCGCGCCGACGGCGCGTGCGCCGAGTGGGCCCGGGACGAGCGTGAGCGGCAGCGCGAGCGCCTCGAGCACGCGCGCCGGATCCGGGATGACGGCCTCGATCGCGACCCCGCGATCCTCGAACACATAACGATCCGCCGCGACGGCTCGGAGGTGCGCCCGAGCCCATGCCGGCTCCGGCAGATCGACGATCACGCGGGCGCCCGGCCGCGACACCCGACGGATCTCGGCGCCGACGTGTGCCCAGGCGCGAGCGGCATCATCAGGTGGATGCGCGAGGACCGAGTGGAGCGCGACGACGACGTCGACCGCGCGATCGGCGATCGGCCAACGTCGGTAGAGATCGCCCCGCACGCGTACGACCTGCGCAGCCGAGGCGCGCCGCCCGGCTTCGAGCAACATCGGGAGCGAGAGGTCGAGCCCGACGACCCGTAGGCCTACGTCGAGCAGCTGCGGGAACGCGCGACCGGTGCCGCACCCGAGGTCGAGCGCGACCCCCGTCGCGCCTGCGAGCAGCGGTCGGAGATCGCGCGCGGTCGAGGAAGCGTCCGGCGCGAAGGTGCGGTCGTAGTGCCTCGCGACGCGGTCGAAGAAGCTCACGCCGCGCGCGGCCCCCGTCGTGCGGGCATCGTGTCATGCGGAATCGGGGCTGCATCCGCTTCGGGCGCAGGCGCCGCTGCGACGCGCGGGCCCGAGGGGCGGTAGGACACGAGCTCGAGCTCGTCGGCGTGCGAGTAGTACTCGTCGAGCAGCCCGCGGAGACCGGCGTGGTCGTGATGCTGGAGCTCGCGCTCCTCCGACCGCGCCGCGTGACGGAGCTGATCGTACGGAGCGTCGATCGCGCGCTTCGCGGCGCCCGACTTCCTCCCCTTGCTGCCAGCCATGTGCACGAGAAGAGCAATCGGCGCGCCACGCCGGATTCCCGACGATCCCGATTGGCTCGAAGCGTGGATCGACCAGTTAGGGCCGTGCGGCCGACTCGAGCGGACGATTTGCGTCACTTCCAGCGGTGCCGCTCCCACATGGTTCGCGCGTCACACTACGCAAAAAGGTCGCGCAGCGGGATCGTCGCTTCGCGCTGCGGGCCGACCGACACCATCGCGAGCGGTACCTCGACGTCGGCCGCGATGCGGTCGACGTACGCCCGCGCGGCCTTCGGCAGCTGCTCGATCGAACGGACGTGGTCGAGGGACTCCGTCCAGCCGGGCATCGACTCGTAGACCGGCGTCGCACCGTCGAGGTCGTTGATGGGGAGCTCGGTCGTACGGCCGTGCTTGGTGTCGTAGGCCACGCAGATCTGCACGTGCGGCAGCCCGGTGAGCACGTCGAGCTTCGTGACGATCAAGTCGGTGAGCCCGTT
>JBKJQC010001280.1:0-4996 GCA_046593995.1 Polyangiales bacterium | reverse complement strand
CGCGCACGAGCGACACCAAGGAGTACAAAGGCAGCGGTCCCCCCGACGTCTCGTGCTTCGACGCGACGAAGCCCCCGCCCCCCAAGGGCACGTCGAAGAACGTCACGATGAAGGGCTACGTCGACATCTTCGCGAACGGCCCCGACTCGAAGAACGTCAAGATCGACGTCTACGAAGAGGCGCTCGACGCGGTGGGAATGCCGACCGGCCGCCTCGGAAACCTCGTCGGGACGAGCTTCAGCGACGAGACCCTCGCCGATCTCCCGCCGATGCCCGAGACCATCATGAAGTCGGGCGTCGAGTCGATCCGCACCCTGTACGGGTACAAGATCGTCGGCACCATCCCGACCGAGAAGCCGCTCGTCGTCCGCACCACGGGCAAGACCGAAGCGGACGGGTGGTTCCCGCTCTACGACTACAACGTCGTCGCAGTGAACTCGCAGCTCACCGGCGAAGACTTCGTGTTCAACGTCCGCGCCCTCGGGAACGACGACTACGCCTCGATCCTCAAGGCCGCGTACAACCGGCCGCCGGAGGGTGGCCAGAGCGCGATCGCGGGCGAGGTCCACGACTGCGGCGACGTGCGCGTCTCGAACGCCACGGTGGCGATCAACCCGCGCTCTCCGCTCGGCCTCTTCTACCTCTCCGAGGTCGAGGACGATCCGCTGCCCGAGAGCGGTCGCAAGGCCACCGGTCGGCTCGGTCTCTACGCCGTCGGCGGCTTGAAGCCGGGCGTGTTCGACATCGCCTCGGCGGGGCGGATCGGCGCCGACACCGTTGCCCTCGGCGCGTACAAGATCGAGGCCTTCCCGGACTCGGTCAGCGTCTACACGTTCCGCGGCATTCGTTCGTGGCAGGTGAAGAAGTAAGCCCGGTGGTGGGATTGGAAGGCTCGGCCGATCCCGTCACACACGACGCCTTCTTCCGCGGGAGGCTGGTCCTCGCCCAGCGTCGCCGTGGGTACCGGACCAACGTCGACGCGCTCTGGCTCGCTGCCTTCGCCGCGGGTCGCAAGCCCGCGCGCGTGCTCGATCTCGGCTCCGGCGTCGGAATCGTCGGCCTCGCGCTGTACGTGAACGGCCACGCGCGCGAGGTGGCGGCGGTCGACGTCGACGACGAGGTGCTCGCCCTCGCGCGGGACAACGGCGCGCGCGCGGGGCTCGGGGTGGAGACGGTGCTCGCCGATCTGCGCTCCGCGTTGCCACGCGCGCTGTGGTCGCGGTTCGACCTCGTCGTCGCGAACCCACCCTACGACACGACGGCTCCGTCGCCGGACGCCGCGCGCGCGCGCGCACGCACTGGGGATCGCGAGACGCTCACCGGGTTCGTGCGTGCAGCGCGCGCGGCGCTCTCTGCCGAGTCGCGCGCGTGCTTCGTGTACCCCGTGCGAGAGCTCGCGCGTCTCCTCGGCTCCCTACGCGCAGTCGGCCTCGAGCCGAAGCGCCTCCGTCTCGTGCATCCGCTGCCGGACGAGCCCGCGTCGGTCGCACTCGTCGAGGCGAAGCCTGCTCGTCCCGGAGGGCTCCGTGTCGAGCCGCCGTTGGTCGCGATGACCGCGCCCGGCGTGTGGTCCGCCGAGGCGCGCTCGATTCTCGACGGCGTCTTTGGAACGACGAACACCGCGCAGTCATAGCCCGGCTCCCGACGCCTCCGCCGTCAGCCGCTGATCATGCAGGCGCTCGGCAGGGCGACCGCGGTCGCGCCTTTCACGCCCTTGAGCGAGGTGTTGAGATCGCCGTTCCAGTTCGCAACGGCCTTGTCACACTCCTTCGCCGCCTTGTCGAGCTCCTCCTTGGGAGGCGACGGCGGGGGGGGCGGAAGACCGGGGATCGCGTTGCTCGCGGCCGCATTGGCGAGACCGGCTGCGGTCGCCGCGTTGCGCAGCGCCGTGCAACACGCGATCAGCTTCTGCTTGTCGGCGTCGCTCTTCGCGTTACCCGCGTCGGCCTTGGGAAGCGCCTTGCCGCCGGTCCCCGTGCCTCCGCCCGTCGTCGTCGTCGCGGGATCGGCCGCGCCGCTGCCGGTGTCCGGCGTCTCTTCGTCGTCGACCTTCTTCTTCTTCTTCTTCGGCGTGGGCTCTTCCTCGACGGCGGCAGGCGTCGGCGGCGGCTCTTCCTTCTTGCAGGCGACCCACGAGAAGGGGCCCGCGACGATGAGGAACGCAGCGAAGTGACGCAACCGGAATGAGGACATGGGGCTCCTGAGCGCTCTCGAAGTGATGGGCCCGCAGGATACCGGAGCGAGGGCACTTCGTTCCAAGTTGTGACGTTCGACGCGCCGGCCGCTTGGTCGATGCAACCCGATCGCGCGCTCGCGCCCTGTGGCTGCCTGTATCGCTCGCGCGAAAAAACGCGGGGAGAGGAGCTCGCGAACGAGCTCCTCTCCCCGAGTCAGCGCACCTCAGTCGCGATCAGCTGCAGCCCATCGAGTTGCCGCAGTTCAGGCAGCGATAGCAGGCGCCGTTGCGCACGGTGATGTGGCCGCAGACGTCGCAGACCGGTGCGTCGCCCATCATCTCTTCGAGTTGGGCGTCGAGGGAGCCGGGCATGTGCCCCGTGGACGTGCCCTCCGCCTCCAGCGCAGCCTTCGCGAGCGCGCCAGGGGTGTAGGAGAGCGACGTCGGGGGCGCGGGCGTCTCGTTCTCCTCGCGTGCGCCGTGCTCGCCCGGATCTTCGGTCCGCGCGGGGGCAGGCTTCACGTGGCAGAGGTCGTAGCGCTGGAGGTACTCCACGCCGAGGACGCGGAAGATGTAGTCGACGATCGACGTCGACATCTTGATGTTCGGGTGCCCTTCGACGTTCCCCTGCGGCTCGAACCGCGTGAACGTGAACTGCTCGACGTAGGTCTCGAGCGGCACGCCGTGCTGCAGGCCGACGGAGACCGCCATCGCGAAGCAGTTCATCATCGAGCGGAAGGCGGCGCCTTCCTTGTGCATGTCGATGAAGATCTCCCCGAGATTCCCCTGATCCTTCCCAGGGGGGGCGTCGTACTCGCCGGTGCGAAGGAAGATCTTGTGCCCGCCGACGCGCGCTTCCTGCGTGAAGCCGCGGCGCTTCTTCGGGAGACGCGCGCGCTCACCGTAGGCCGGGAGCTTGCTGTTCGTGTGGGCGGTGAAGGTTGCCGTGCTCGCCGTGCTCGCGGCGACGTGCGCCGCGAGCGCCTTCGCTTCCATCGGCTTGGCGGAGGAGATCTGGACCACCGGGGTCGCCGTCTCTTCGCCGGCGCCGCCCGCCTCGTCGATCGCCTCGACCGGCGTCGCGATGGTGGTGGTCGCCGTACGTGCGCCCTCCTTCTTGTCCTTCTTGTTGTTGTCGGAGTCGCCCGAGGAGAGCGGCTGCGAGGCCTTGCAGCCGTCGCGATAGAGCGCGACCGCCTTGAGACCGAGCTTCCAGCCCTCGTAGTAGACCTCGGCGATGTCCTCGACGGTGGCGTCGTTCGGCAGGTTCACGGTCTTCGAGATCGCACCGGAGAGGAACGGCTGGGCAGCCGCCATCATCTTCACGTGCGACATCGGCGCGAGGAAGCGCGTGCCGTGCTTGCCGTTCCGGTTCGCGGTGTCGAACACCGCGTAGTGCTCGATCTTGAGGTGCGGCGCGCCCTCGATCGTCATCTTGCCGACGATGTGGTCGTTGGCCGCCTCGATCTGCTCGGCGTGGAAGCCGAGGTAGCCGAGGAGATCGAAGCCCGGCTTGATCTTCTCGGCCGGGACGCCGAGGCGTGCGAGGGTGTCGTCGCCGACGATCCAGTTCGCGAACGCCGACTTGAGGTCGAACACGCCGGGGATGGCGTCCTCGATCTTCTTCAGCTCGGGATCCTGCAGACCGCGCTGCTTGAGCGACGCGCGGTTGATGTAAGGCGCGCCGAGCAGCGTGTTCGTGCCGGTCACGTAGGCGACGATTTCCTGGACGCGTCCCTCGTCGTAGCCGAGGTGGCGGAGCGCAGCCGGCACCGACTGGTTGACGATCTTGAAGTAGCCGCCGCCGGCGAGCTTCTTGAACTTCACGAGCGCGAAGTCGGGCTCGATGCCCGTCGTGTCGCAGTCCATGAGCAGGCCGATGGTGCCGGTCGGCGCGAGGACGGTCGCCTGCGCGTTGCGGTAACCGTGCTCCTTGCCGAATGCGAGCGCGTCGTCCCAGTCCTTGGTCGCCGCGTTCCACAAATCGGTCGGGCACGCGTCGCGATCGATCGCGTAGGCAGCGTCGCGGTGCTTGCCGATCACCTTGAGCATCGGCTCACGGTTCTTGGCGTAGCCCGCGAACGCACCCTTGCGTGACGCCATCTCGGACGAGACGCGGTACGCGTGGCCGGTGAGGATCGACGTGAGCGCGCCGCACATCGCGCGCCCTTGATCGCTGTCGTACGGGATGCCGAGGACCATCAGCAGCGTGCCGAGGTTCGCGTACCCGAGACCGAGTGGGCGGTAGTCGTGGCTGTTCTTGGCGATCGGCTTCGTCGGGTAGGCCGAGAAGTCGACGAGGATCTCCTGCGCCACGAAGAAGATGCGGATCGCGTGGCGATAGGCCTCGACGTCGAACGTGCCGTCCTCGCGGAGGAACTTGGTGAGGTTGAGCGACGAGAGGTTGCACGCCGTGTCGTCGAGGAACATGTACTCGCTGCACGGGTTCGACGCGCGGATCGGCGCCGTGTTCGAGCAGGTGTGCCACTCGTTGATCGTCGTGTCGTACTGCACGCCGGGATCGGCGCAGCCCCAAGCGCTCTCCGCGAGCTTGCGCCAGAGATCGCGCGCCGGGTACGCCGGGCCGGGCTCGCCGGTCGTGCGGAAGCGCGTCGTCCACGTGCCGCCCGAGTCGATCGTCTTCATGAACTCGTCGGTCACGCGGACCGAGTTGTTCGAGTTCTGGCCGGAGATGGTGTGGTACGCCTCGCCGTTGAAGTCGTTCGAGTACCCGCCGGCGATCAGCGCGTGGGCCTTCTTCTCCTCGCGCATCTTCCAGGTGATGAAGTCCTTGATCTCCGGGTGCTCCATGTCGAGGCA
>JBKJQC010001179.1:0-8274 GCA_046593995.1 Polyangiales bacterium | reverse complement strand
AGTTACGCCGCGCGTGATCGCAACGACGTCTTGTTCATCCGCGGGGGGTTCTCGGGGAAGGTCGCGCCGGCGTCGATGGAGACGAGCACGCGCTGCGGGCGCAGCACTGCGATCGCGTGCCCCTTGCGGTTGGCCGTGAGACTCACGACGACCTCGCCCTTGCGGAGCGGCAGCTTGCTCGCGCCCCACGTGACGCCCGAGTCGGTCGAGCGGTGCAGGGTGCCGTTCGCTTCGACGCCGAGCAGCGCCTTCTGGCCGGCGCGGAAGATCGCGTGGTTCGTCGCCGGGCCAGGGCGCGTCGTCTCGAGCTTTCCGATGGGCTCCTTCGCGAGGAACACGCCCCCCGCTTCGCCGAGGAAGAGGAAGCCGCCGCTCTCCACGCGCGCATCCACGAGATCCTCCGGCGCGATGTCGGTCGGCTGGGCGATCTTGCCGTCCTTCGCGATCCACCAGCGACGTCCGTGCTCGCCGACCTGCAGCGCGCCCTTCTCGCCGAGATCGAGCTCGCTCCGGACCGTGCCTCCCGTCTCGGGGAAGATCCATCGAACACCCGACGGAGGCGGCGGCGCGGGAGGAGCCTCGACCGGCTTCGGCTTCGCGGCGACCTGCGGCGGAGGCGCCGGGGCCGGCGAGCACGCAGAGCAGAGGACGATCAGCGGGAGTAGGTGACGGCCGAGCAGCATGGAGCCGGAGGCTACACGACCTCGTTCACGGGGGTCACGGTGGTCACGGTGGTCACGGTGGTGACGAGCAAGCGATCGGTCTCACGTCGAGCCGGTCCTCGCTGTCGCTGCGACGGATCGCCCACGCGTGGTCGGGGTCCGCGAGCACCAGCGAGACCGTCGTCCCGCCCTGCGCATCGGCGGCCTCGGACGCCTCGATCCCGTCGAGGCAGAGGGTCCCGTCGGCGGCGACGCGGACCACGTGATCGACCGCGGTCAGCAAGGTCCGGTCCGTCCCCTTGTCGCCGGCGATCTCGACGGTGACTTCGCCGCCTCCGCTGTTCGTGAGAATGGTGTGGAAGCCCGTGCGCAGCGTGCCGGTGCAGGTCTTCGCCTTCGCCGGCGAATCGAGCACCGTCTCGTCGATCACGATCGCTGCGGGCGGGTCGTTGCCGAGTTGATCGAGCGAGAGGAGCATGGTCGGCTCGGAGCGCGTGAGCGCGCGCGCACCCACGACGACGAACGCTCGGTCGCCGATGCGCGCGAGCTGGCCCGAGCTCCCGATCGACCAAATCGCGGTACGCCACGTCTTGCCGGCGTCGATCGTGTCGGCGAGAGCGACGGCGGTGTCGTCCCAGGCGGCGAGCACCACGCGCTCGCCTACGACGATGCCCTCTTCCCACAGCGCGGAGCCGAGCCGCGGCGGTCGCTTCATCTTCGTGATCTTCCCGTCGTCGCGCAGGTAGTGGAGCGCGCCCTCCCCGCTCTGCGGCATGAACAGCACGCCGCCGCGGACGGGCTGGAGGAGCGCGTTCTTGTTCGAGCGGCCGACGCGGAACGCATCGACCTTCGGGAGCTTCGCCTTGACGGCCTTTCCCGCGGTGGCCGAGTACCAGCCGAGCTCGACGTCGACGGGGTTGTACTTCTCCTCGCCGCCCGTGCTGAACGAGAACCGTGCAGCGACCATCCCGTCGATGCCCATGCCGACGAAGGCGCGCGCCGTCTTGGGCGACGGCGGCGGGGGCGCGAGGAGCGAGAACGTCTGCGTGGCGGCCGCGCCCTTCGCCGCGGTCACACGATGTCCGGACTTCTCGCCGATCTGCCCGAGCATCAGTCGCACGTCGCCGTCGATCGCGGTCGAGGACGTGTACCAGGACGCCTCCGGCACAGCCTTGTACGGCCCCTTCGGCGTGCAGGACACGACGCGCGGAGCCGTGAACGTTCCCGTCGCGTGCTTCGCCGGTTTCGGCGCCGTGTCGGACGCGACGAGCGGCCGCTTCTCGTCCGGGAGATCCCAGCCGATCCGAACGGTGCCGTCCGCGAAGTAGCAGCCTGCGAGCGCGCAGCGCCCGCGCGAGGTGGTGCCCATCGCGACCTTCGCCCATTGCTCGCCGCCGTCGGCCGTCTCCCAGGCCTCGGTCCAGCTCTGCGCAAAACCGTGCTCGCCGGCCAGACTGACACTGGCCCCGAGCTGCTCGGCGAGCTTCAGGCTCGGCTTCTGCACGAGGTCGGCGCCGATGCGCACGAGGGTGCCTGAGCTCACCAGGCGGAGTGTGCCCGTGGCGTCGACCGTCGACGCGCTCGGCCTGCCCGACGGTAGATCGGCCGCGACGCGCTGGAGCACGAGGGTCTTGGTGCTCCCCGCGAAGACGCGCGCCTCGCTCCCCACGCGACCGACGAGCCACACGCGATCGCGCGCCACGTCGAAGTGCGCGGCCGTCAAGTCGAGATCCTTCTCGAGCGGGAGCGGCGCCCACGCGCCGCCGCCGATCTTCACCTGCGGTGCCTTGCAGTCGGTGATGCACAGCGCGCCGACGGCGGTCCACGAAGGTCCGGCGAAGACCTGGAACCCCTCCTTGATCCGCCCTTCGAAGGTCCCGAGCGTCTCCCACGTCTTGCCCTCGTCGGTCGTGCGGCGAAGCATCACGGTCGGCGGATCGGCGCTCGGCTGCTCGACCATCACGACGATCGCGTTCTGGTACCCCGCGGTGGTCACGTACGCCAAGCCCACGAGCTCCTCGAACACGACGCTCGGCGGTCCGGCGGGTGCTCCGAGCGGCGCGAGCGAGACGGCTATCGAGGTCTTCTTCGACGTCGCATCGCGCTTGCGCGTGATCTCGACGAGACGATCGCCCGCGAGCTCCTTCCACGTCGTGACGCCGGGCTCCGTCGGCTTGTCGGCTTTGACGCGCGCTGCGCTCGGCGTCGGCGTCGGACCGATCTCGAACCGTTTCTCGCCCGGCTTCTCGCTGGTAACGAGCCGCGCGAAGCGCTCTTCGATCGCCCCGCGGAGGAAGAGCGCGCCCTTCGGATCGCGCAGGATGTCCGAGGCGCCGATGCCGGGGCTCGCGATCGGTGCGAAGGTCGCGCCGTCGTCGGTCGAGAGGAGCAGCCGCTGCGGGTGGAGGAGCACGAGCACGCTGCCGGAGCGGTCGGCGACGATGTTCATCGCGACCTCTCCCGGTCTCGTGGGCACCGTCCCCTGGGACCACGTCCCGCCGGCGTCGGTCGAGCGGAACAGCGCACCACCACGCTCGAGCGCGAAGAGCGCGCTCTTGCCGGCGGTCACCTTCGCGTACTTCGCCTTCGGTCCCGGCCTCGTTTCGACGAACGGACCGAGCGGGTCCTTCGCGTTCGCGAGATAGACCTCGCCGCGCTCGCCGACGAGGACGAGCCCGGTCCCCTCGACGCGGACGTCGACGAGGTTCTCCCCGGCGAGGGTCGAGGCCTGCTGGACCTCGTCGTCCTTCACGAGATACCGGCGGCCGTGATCGCCGACCTGCAATACGCCGTTCGCTCCGAGGTCGACCTCCGCGTGCGCGGTGCCGCGTGCATCGGGGAAGAACCAGCGCGCGCGCGTCGGCTCCGCAGCCGGAGCGACCGGCTTCGGCGCGGGCTTGGCGGCCACGGTGGTGTTGGGCTCCGGCGTCGCCGCCGGGGAGCACGCGGAGATCGCGAGAGCGAGCAGCGAGAGACGTCGCGCCATGGGATCGCAGGCTACAACGAGGGGCCGCCGTATGGTCGCGCCCGCGTTCGTTCGTCTCGCAACGAGCGCTCCGAGACGCTCGTGCACGCTTGCGGTGTGACGCAGAAGAGCGATGCTCGCGCAAATGGTCCAGCCACGCGCGCCCGTCGCTGCGCTCTCCGCGTGGTCCGCTCCGCAGCGTGGCCTGTGGAAGGCGCTCGTGGCGACGACGATGGATCCCGGCGAGGCCGTGCGCGTGCTCGCATCGTCCCTCGCGGCCGCAGGCAAGAACGAGGTGCCCGCCGATCGCGAGGCCCTCCTCGCGTACGTGCGCGCGCATCTCATCGGCGTGATTGTGCGCGATCGCGGCGCGACCTCGGCCGCGCGTTTCCCCGCGGAGCTGGTCGCGGCGATTGGCGAGGAAGAGGCCGGCGAGACGCAGCTGCGCATGCCACGCGTGGACGTCGGCGCGCGCACGTTCGACGCGCCGATCCCCTCGAGCCAGCGCCCTTCCATCGCCGTGATCATGCAAGACGCCGTGCTGCGCGGCGCGATCGAGACGGCGCTCCGACACGCGAAGAACGACGTGTGGACGATGGGTGATCTGGCTGCCGCGCGCCGCGCGCGCGTCGACTTCGACCTGCTCGTGCTCGACGTCGACGAGGCGGGCTGCGCTCCGGAACCGCTGGCGCAGCTCGGTCGATCGTGGGGACACGTCGCGGTGATCGGGATCTCCGCAGCGCCCGGGGTCTACGTGATGGCCGCGCTGCGCACCGCCGGGTTCCGACGGGCTGCGACGCTCGCAGCGACCCGCGCCATCGACGACGTCTCGGTCACGGCGACGAGGCTGCTCGCGGGCTGACCGCTTCGGGCGGGGCGAGCTTGCGCAGCACCGAGAGCGCTTCGTCGACGTGCTTGGTCGCCCGCAGCTGCGACGAGAAGACGTGCCGCACGATCCCCTCGCGATCGATGACGAAGGTCACACGCCCGGGGAGGAGCCCGAGGAGCGCACCCTTCACGCCGAATGCCGCGCGGGCGACCCCCTTCGGATCGCTGAGGAGCGTCATCGGCAGGCGGTGGTGGGTCGCGAACTGTTGGTGCGACTCCTCGGAGTCCGCGCTGATGCCGATCACCTCCGCGCCCGCCTCGGCGAAGGCGTCGTACGAGTCGCGGAAGCTGCACGCCTCTGCCGTGCACCCCGGCGTCTCGTCCTTCGGATAGAAGAACAACACGACGCTCTTGTTCCCGCGGAAGCTCGCGAGAGAGACCTCTTCACCCGACTGCGATCGGAGCGTGAGCTCCGGCGCCTTGGACCCGACCTCGACCTTGCCGCTCATGGCCGGGACAGATGCCGCCATGCGGCAACGGGTTCCCGCTCACGCCGCTAGACGTCGGATCAGCGGGGAGAGCACCTCGTCGAGGACGTCGGAGGAAGCGGACGCGAGCGCATCCGAGTCGGAGTCGCCCGAACCGCTCGAGGCCAGGCTCCGCCTGCGTGTCGGCGACGCGGAGCGTACGGCACAGTCTCGAGGACCACGTCGCCCCTTCGCCAGGCAGAAACGAAGAATCCGAAATGCAAGCGCGGCGTGCTCGGTCTCGTCGCGCGCGATCTCCTCGAGCACCGAACGCGCAGAAGCGACGTATCACGCATGAGCCAAGGTTCGCATGGAACCGTCGCGCTCGTATTGCGACGGTCTCATGGTCGTGCTCGCACCACGAGTTGCGCCTACTACGCTGGGCGGACATGTACTTGCGCGCACCCTCCCGGGTCGCGGTGTCCCTCGCCTTGATGCTCCTCTCCGGATGCAGCGTGGACTTCGCGATCGACGACACCGTTCCGTCCCTGAATGTCGACGCCGGCCAGGACACTGCGCTCGTCGAGCAGGACACCGCCCTCGAGGATGCCGGGTTTGGTCCCGACGTGACGATGGACAGCGGCGTGGACACGGGCCGCCCCTCCGCCGACTCCGCGGTGGCCGACACTCGGACGGATGCGAGGACCGACGCCGCCGTCGACAGCGCGCGCGACACCGCGAACGACACGTTCGTCGCCGATACTGCCATTCCTGACACGGCGACGACCGACACGATGGTCGCGGCCGACACGTCCGTCGAGGACACCGCGACGCCTGACACCTTCGTCGCAGACACCGAGACTCCGGACACGTTCGGGCCCGACACGCTCGTGACCGACACGTTCACGCCCGACACGTTCACGCCGGTCGATGCTGGGAGCGACACGCGCGACCCGACGTGCGCGCGGATCAAGTGCAAGAAGGATAGCGTCTGCGCCAGCGCGGGCTGCACTGCCTGCGGGGTCGACGACCGCTGCCTGTGAGCAACGTCGCCCGGCTTCTGAGCGGTCGAACGCGGCTACTCGTCGCCGTTGCCCTTGCCCTGGTCCTCTTCGAGTACCGCCAACGCATCGAGTAGGCTCGGCAAAACGGCACGGTCCTTCTGTCGGTCCGCGGCCCGCTTGCTCGCGATGATCCGCGCGAGACCGAGCACCGGAAGCTGGAGACCGTCGACCTCCTCGTACCGCACACTGCGCGCCTCCTCGGCGAACGACGCGAGACCGGTCATCGACGTGACCACGTCGAGACGCTCGCTGAGCGCTTCGCCCCCGATGCGCGGCGGTCCCATTCCGAACGAGCTGGAGATCCAGATCCCGCCGGCGTGACGGACGGCGTCCGCGATCCGCGAGTCCGACAGATCCTCGAACCACAGGTCGATGTCCTCCGTCGCGCCGCGCGCGCCTTGGAGGAGCGCGCCGCTCATCCCGACGATCATGAAACGAACCCCGTGTGAAGGAGCTCCCGGAGTAGCGTCTGCTCAGCGGTACTTAGGGTGAAGTCGGGCATGGCGAAGGCCGAGCGCGAGCCGTTCGGCGGGAGAGCGCTCGAGGTTCTTGAGCGTTCGGTACAGATCGTCCGGCGCGCGGCCGGTCCGCTCGGCGATTCGTTCTGCCCGAGCGCGCAGCTCGAGATCGTGCGCCAACCAGGCGAGTTGCTCGGGGGTCAGCTCGGCGGCCTGCACGGGAACAAACGTTAGCACTCGACGAAGGCTCGGGAAGCTGGTTTGTGGCTCGGAGCGCACGGTGAGAAGCCGTACGGCCGCGCGAACTTCGAAGCGCTCTAACGCGGTCTTCGACGTGCCGCGGTTGATCACCGTTCGCGCCGACGCCAAGAGGTCGGCACCGTCGACGCGCGCTTCCTCCAGTCAGCCAGCCGTCGGCTCGCGATAGACATTGTGTGACCGGCGGCGCATTCCTCGAGTGTTTCCGGGTTGGAACGAGAAGACAGCGATGCCTACGCTCTGTCCTCGATGACGCTGGCATCTTCCGAGCAGCCGCCGATCGGCACGGCACGGGCACCTCGCAGCGAACATCTCTGGACGAAGAACTGCTGCCACCGACTGACGCTCGACGAGGCGCTCGAATTCGCCGCCGCACACGGAGTCGACGTTCCCGAATACGTGAGGTTCTTCGTGAGTGACGACGTGCAACCCGACGACGCGTACGCCGCGTACGGCCGGATGCCACCGGAGGGGCGCCTCGGTTGGGACGACCTCGTCAACAAGCGCACGGGCGCGGTGCCGGTGAAGGTGCGGCCCTACGTTCTCGACAGTCCGGAGGCCGTCGTCGCCGTGTTCGCCCACGAAGTGTACGAGCTACGCGCATTGCGACGGCACCTCGGCGATCGTACGATCTCGAGGCAGGAGCTTGGGACGCTCATCGCAGTCGATGGCGACAAGAACTTTCATGGTCGCGCTTGGGACGACGGCGACGCACGCGTGGAAGCGATGGGAGAGCGATGATCGTCCAGGACCTCCTTCACCGATATCGCGCGGGTGAGCTCAGCGAAACGGAGCTGTGCTCGATGATCGCCGAGCGCTCCCACCTCATCGACTCGGCCGCGATCGAGAGCTTCACCCGCGAAGAGCCCGACCTCGCGTCGATGCTATCGACGTGGCTCTCGTTCGTAGCGTCGGGTCGGGAGATTATTTCGAGCGAGGGCGTGGTCCGCGTCCCCCCGCAAGCTCTGCTCGCAGCGCGATCTCTCCTTCGGCCGCGCACCGCCGCCAAGCCTCACGTGCGAGGGCTCGCGGCCGTCGACCTTCGCGGGATGCGCCGTCACGATGCGCGCATTGCCGCCCTGAGTGGAGATCCGCTTCGTCCGCGAATCGCGAGCGGCCGATGATCCGCTACCTGACCGCGATGCGCGTTCGCTCGTCCAAGGGCGATGAGGGCGTGAACTGCTTCTTCCACGAGTCGAACGCGAGTCCGATCCGGGAGGCAGGGATCATCGTCTTGCCGGGCAGCCTCGAGCTGGTCCGTGACCAGCCCGTGCGCGCTTCCGTCGCCGTGGCTGGCAGCGGCAACGTCGTGCGGAGCTATCTCGACCTCGTCACCGATGTCGAGGACCCGTCCGTCGTCTTCCCGAACGGCATCAGCGCGCTCATCGCCGCGCTCCGGGCCGGAGCACCTCCGATCCGGATCGAGCGCGAGTCGTACGCGATGGAGTTCAACACGGAGCTCGGGCTGACCGACGCCGCCGTCGACGAGGTCCACCACCTCGCATCCTCGTTGCGCAGCTTGCTCGCGGGCGGTTCCGCGGTGTGGACGCCGGACCGTGCGCCGCTCGTCGT
>JBKJQC010001069.1:0-3119 GCA_046593995.1 Polyangiales bacterium | reverse complement strand
AGCGTCGCTGCCCCGAAAGGGCGAGCGCTCGCGTAGCGCGCGGGATCAGCCGTTCGTGAAGGCGAGCGTGTAGGGGAGGCAGGTCGCCTTCACGAACGGCTGATCCCGCGCGCTACGCGAGCGCTCGCCCTTTCGGGGCAGCGACGCTCTCCATCCGCGGCAGACGGGTAGCGCGTGACTAGAAGTGCATGGACCACGTGTAGCTCGCGCACGAGCTCGAGCTCACGAGGTTGCGTGCGGCGACGCGGACGCTCGCAGAGTCGTTGCCACCGGAGCAGTTCGGGGTGGCCGAGAAGGTCGGGTTCACGCCCGACTTGCAGCAGCCGACCCACCCTTCCTGGGTGGACGAGGTCGCTCCCGAGTTGCAAGAAACGGTGACGCCCGAACAGAAATAGTAGACGCAGAATTCCATCGTCGCATTGGACGTCGCGGTGGTGATGACCGGGTCGACGGAGCAGAACGACTCGTCGCTGAAGTACGCGCCGAACCAATCTGCGTCACTGTTGCCGGAGAGTGTTCCCTTGCCGCTCACGCCAGAGCCATCGCAGTCCTGGCCGTTGCCCACGAACGTGGACGTCGAGATGGTGTTGTTCGACTCGTTCGAGTCGGGGATGTACGTCCGCGCAGGGCAAACGCCTGCCGAGCAGGTCGCGGCGTTGAAGCACGTGTCGGCGGACGCACAGGTAGTGCCGTTCGGCACGCTCGTGAACGCCGTCTTCGACTGAGCCTGCAGCGTCGTGGTGCTGCATTGAGCACCCGAGGGCGTCGGCGAAGCGTCGCACGGCAAGCATTTCTGACAGGTGTTGCCGCCGTTGGCCTGGCCGTTCGTGTGACACGTGCCGTTGATGAAGCACGAGCCGGCGGTGATCGAGAACGCGGTCGTGCTCTTGGTCGGATCGCATGTCCGACAACTCTGCCCCGCGCTCTGCCCCGCCGTGTAACACACGCCCGAGACGGAGCAGGTGTTGGGCTTCGCCGACCAGCCGATCTTCGACTTCGTCGGATCGCACACCTCACAGCTGACCGCGGGGTTCTGAGTCCCGCTCGCGCGGCAGACGCCGTTGATCACGCACATGTCGCCGACGACCGTCCAAGTCGACGAGGAGACGTTCGGATCGCAGACCTCGCAGGTGCTGGAGGGATTCGCCTGACCACTGTTGTAACAGAGGCCGTCGATCACGCATGCGTTCGCGATGGGACTCCACGCGGTCTGCGACTTCGTCGGATCGCACTTCTCGCACGCGCTCGAGGGGTTCGAAGCGCCTGTCGCGTAGCAGGTGGATCCGATGCGACAGGAACCGGCAGTGACCGGGTTCGAGCAGCCGCTCACACCGCCACAGACCGTGGTCGTGCAGTTGATGCCGTCGTCGCCGCACAGCGCCGGGCCGCCCTCGTCGGTGCTGCCATCGCAGTTGTCGTCGACGCCGTTGCAGACCTCTACCGTCGCCGTCCTCGCGTCACACGCCGTGGGCGCACCAGTGTCGCTGCAGCGGCGTTTACCGAGGCACTTTCCATACGACGTCTGCAGCGAGCAGCTCGTCTCTGCGCCGGCGAATTGCGTCCGACAGTCACAGATCTTGTCGGCCTTCACGCACTGCTTCACGGCGCTGTTGTCGACGTTCTGGCAGTAGTAGTCCGCGGAGGGGCACGCCAACGTGGCGTCGCACATCGCCGCGCAGAACGACCCGTTCTCGAGGATCGCGCTCCCGACCGCCGTGACGTTCTTCACGCACGCAGACAGGTCGCCGGTGCTCTTGCCGTCGTGCGTGTAGCGGCAATCGGTGTCGGCGCTGCACGGCTTGCAGAGCGCGTCGAAACGCGGCCAGCAGACGCTCGTGCCACCGGTCACCTGCCCGCAACGGAAACCGGTCGGGCAGTTGGCGGAGATCGCGCAGGCACGCGCGCACGCGCGCGTCCCGCCCTGGAGGTAGAGGCACACGCCGCTCGCGCAGTCCGCATCTCTCGCGCACGTCGTCGCGGCGTCCGCAGGCACATCGGCGCCGATGTCTTGCGGGGTCGAGTCGACTCCGGGGGTGTTTGCGTCGACCGCGTCTGCACCGACATCCGTCTTCGAGTCGGCCGCGTCGGCCGCGACGGCCGACACTTCGAACGAAGCATCGCTCGCGACCTCGCCGACCGAAGTATCGGCCGCATCGGAGGTCGCGCTCGTCTCGGTTCCGCCGTCGGGAGCGAGGGAGGTGTCGTCGAGGGAGCCGTCGACGTCGGCGTCCTCCTGACTCGCGGCGTCGTCGCCGCTGTCGACGACTCCGGGCACGCCGTCGACGTCGCCGGTCGATCCCTCGGCGCAGGCGACGGCGAAGAGCGGGATCACGAGCAGGAACTTCGCCGAGTGACGCATCGAGCCTCCGGGGTTCGCCAGCTTACCTTCCGGATCGCTCAGGCGCGACCGCGCCCCGAGACGCGCCTACGGTACCATCTGGTACCACGCCGTCTGCTAACACTTCGTCATGGCTCTCCTCCGACGCGTCGTCGGTCCGCTCTTCCTTTGTCTGTCTGCCTGCTCCTCGACGACGGAGGCCGAGCCGAGGTCCGACGTCGACGGCGGAGACGAGACGAGCCCCGCGGCCGACAGCGCTGCGCTCGACAGCGCGGTCATCGACGGCGCGGTCGCTGACGACGCCGCGACGGACGTCGGAGCCGACGCGACGCCGGACACCTCGGACGGGACCGTCACGGACTCTGCGTCGACGGATGGTGGCAGCGAGACTGCGACCGCCGACACGCGCACGGACACGAGGATCGACGCACCTGCCGACGCGAGCTCCGATACGAAGAGCGACTCGGCCAACAGCACCGACACCAACGCGACGGACGCAGGCCTCGTGACGCCCGGGAGCCCGGGCGCGGTGGACGTCACGCTCACGGTGCGCGCCGACCTCGCCGTGAAGGCGATTTCGCCATTGATCTACGGGATCAACGGCAACGCCGACATCGCGACGAACCGTCCCTCGCTCGTGCGGCAGGGAGGCAATCGGCTCACTGCATACAACTGGGAGATGAACGGCTCGAACGCCGGCAGCGACTACTGCTACCAGAACGACGGGACGTTCAGCTCCCCCGGCGCGATCGTCCCCGGCTACGCGTTCAAGCCGATGCTC
>JBKJQC010001064.1:0-12819 GCA_046593995.1 Polyangiales bacterium | reverse complement strand
GCGTCGTAGCCGATCAGCGTGACTCCGGTCCGATCAGGCCGGCGCACGATCTGTCCCTCGGCGAGGCTCGCATCGGAGGTGAACGTGAACGGTCGATTCGTGCCGCTCGGCGCGGTGGGCATCGCGATGGTCGAGATCAACGCGCCGTCCGCGATGCTGATGCGTTCGATGGTGACGGCGACGGTGGCCGTGCTGGTGAGCGTGTTCGGCGCAGCGACCGCGGCCCAGATCTCCGTCGGCCCAATGCCGCCCGCACAGGTACCGAACGCCCCCCAGGTGCACGCGCTCGTGCACGTGCGCACGCGCTTGCCGGAGCCGGCGCACACCTCTTCCTCTTTGGTCCCGACGGCGCAGACACCCTGGTTCGTGCATGCGCTCCAGTCGGACCACTTCATGTCCGAGCCGCAGACGCGCACCTGCTTCCCGCAGTTGCCGCACACCATTTCTTCGACGGCGCCCGACACGCACGCCTCGGTGCCGCCGACGCACGCGGTGAACGCGCTCCACGCGCAGGTCGCGCTGCAGGTACGCGAGCGCCTCCCGCCGATGCCGCAGGCCTCTTCTTCCTTGGCGCCCGCGACGCACTGCCCGGTCTCGCCGCTGCACGCGCTCCACTCGGACCAGACACCGGACGAGTTGCACACGCGGACGCGCTCGCCGCACTTTCCGCACGCCTCTTTGCCGGTGGTGCCGCCAGCGCAGGAGGCGTCACCGCTCGGGCTCGTGTCCGAGGTGCTCGCGTCCGAGGTGCTCGTGTCCGACGGGCTCGTGTCGTTCGCGGATCCGTCGTTCGCGGACGCGTCGTCGACCGCCGCGTCCGGATCCGCGAAGATCCCGTCGCTGTTGCTGCCCCCACATGCCGAAGCGAGGGCCGCGGCGAGCCACAGCGAAGGTCGAAAGGAAGCCATGGGGCTCTACTTTCGTTGCCACGGGCTGAAGCGCAAGTCCCACGTGAGTGCGCCCGCTTGGACGGATCTTCGAGGCTCGTTCCTCTCCCTGGGCTCCTGATAAGCTCGCGGCGGTGAGGACCCGAGCGGCGCGGTGGTCGGGGGCCGTCGCCGTCCTCACGATGGCCTGTGCCGCGTCCTGCAGCGACGGCGACCGTCCGGAGAGCCTCGCGACCGTCGAACAACCGCTCTCCGCCGGGCTCGTGATCAGTCAGGTCTACGGCGGCGCGGGGAACACGACCCCGACGTACTCCAGCGACTACATCGAGCTCTTCAACCGGGGGACGACGAGCGTCTCGATCGCCGGCTGGTCGCTCCAGTACGCGAGCGCCGCGACGGGATGGGCGTGGGGCGCTGCGGTGAACCTCCCCGGCGCGACGATCCCTCCGGGTGGCTACTACCTCGTGAAGCTGCTCACGCCGACGCCGTTGGACGGCGCGATCCTCCCCACCGCGGACACCAGCGGGACGACGAGCGTCTCGATCGTCGCCGGAAAGGTCGCGCTGGTCGCGTCCACGGTGTTGCTCACGTGCAGCACTGGCTGCGCGACGGTCACGAACGTGCGCGACCTCGTCGGCTACGGCACGAGCACCGACTTCGAAGGCTCCGGCGCGGCGCCGGCGAACTCGGCGACGACGGCGACGCTCCGCAAGAACGGCGGCTGCACCGAGACCGACAACAACGCGAGCGACTTCGCGGCGGGCGCACCGACGCCGCGCAATTCGAGCACGATCGCGCCGTGCGGCGTCGATGCCGGCGTCGACACGGGTCCTCCCGACACGGGAGCGCCCGACACCCGCCCGCCCGACACCGGCACGCCCGACACCGGCACGCCCGACACCGGCACCCCCGACACCGGCACGCCCGACACCGAAGCTGCGGACAGCGCGGACGGCGCCATCGTGGACATCGGGTCCGACGCCACCGTCAAGGACCTCGGCACCGCGGACGGCAGCGGCGACACGGCCGCCGATGCGATCGAGGCGAGCGCCGACAGCGCGGTCGACGACACGAGTGCCGCGGAGGACGTGCTCGTGGCCGAAGACGCGACGGTGGACGCGACCGAGGATCTCGGCGTCGACGCAGAACGCCCCGAGCTCGATCTCCCCGCAGGCGAGCCGACCTGCAGCTGCCGCACACCCTCGGGGCCGACGTCGTCGGCGCGAGACGTGGTCGGGGCGGCGCTCGTCGCGCTCGCGGCCGCATGGCGCCATTCGAAGCGGGCGCGAAGAGCCTGACCGGACTCAGAGCACGCCGTGCTCGAGCTCGTCGCACACCTCGGCCAGCGCCACCATCAGATCCGGGAGCTTCTCTTCGGGGCAGAAGAGACGCAGCGAGACCATCGCGTGCTCCACGACGGCCTTCGCATCCTTCGCGTGCAGCGTGTCCGCGTTCACCTTGCAGGCCTCCATCGCGCGCGTCAGGACCGCGTACAGCATGATCTTGCTCACGTAGCCCGTGAGCACGTTCGCGATGCGCTGGTACGCGACGCTGCCGACCGGGAGGCCTGGGTTCGTGGCCATCAGATGAAGAGCGTGACCCTACCCGAAGATGCCTTCTCGAGGAACGATGCGGCGCCGCAATAACCGAGGTTCGGGTAGTCGATCAGCTCGTCGGGGTGGATCCCCATGATCTCGCGCGACATGTCGCACGCCCAGATGTTGACGCTCATCTCGCCCGAGAGCTTCAGCATCTGCGTGATGTCGGCGAAGTTCTTGTTCTTCATGATCGTCTTGATCATGACCGGGCCGGCGCCGCCCATGTTCATCTGCGAGAGCTTCAGCTGCTTGTGACCGCGCGGCAGCATCCAGCCGAACATCTTCCCGATGAAGTCCTTCTTGGCGGTCTTCTTCGCGTCGCGCAGCGCCGCGAGCCCCCAGAAGGTGAAGAACATGTCGACCTCCATGCCGCTCGCTGCGGCGGTGGTCGCGAGGACGAACGCCGCGAGCATCTTGTCGAGTGATCCGGAGAACACGACCATCGACAAGCGATCGGCCGTGGCGCCGAGCTGTACCTTGTTCTCGAGCGCGCGCAGTCGCTCGTTCAGCTCTTGGACCTGCTGCTCGAGGCTCGCTGCCCCGGCGCCCCGCAGATCGACGCGCTCTCCACCCGAGGTCAGGGGCGCGGCGGTCATGCCTTCCTCACGAGCGCGCGATGACCACCGTCCGTCTCGTCGAGCTCGAGGAGCACGTTCGACGTCTTCTTGCACCACGCTGTGACGTCCGCAGGGAACGCGCGGTCGTTCGCCAGCACCTCGACCGATTCGCCGGAGCCGAGCGAGCGCATCTCGCGCATCAGCTCGACGATGGGGATGGGGCAGGCGCGACCGCGCACGTCGAGGACCTTTGCCATCCTGCGATCTTGGCGCGCTTCGCCGAAGGTAGCCAGGGTCGGCGACAAGAAGGCGCCGGGGCCGTGAGCGTCAGACGGCGCGGCGTCCGGTCACGCGCTCGGCCGTCTCGTCTTCGCGCGTCGGTTCGCGTGTCACTTCGCGTGTCTCTTCGCGTGTGGGAAGTGCGCGGGCTTCGCGGAGGGCGAGGTCGGCGACGTGGACGTCGCGCTCGGGCGCCTCGCCGACGACCTGTTTCCCTGCGACGTACGCTTCGATCTCTGCCGTCACGGCGTCGGTCGCCCATCCTCCAGGCGGCACAGTCGCGGGTGGCGGGGACGAAGGACGTCCTCGTGCGCCGTCCTCGACGAGCGCGCGGATCACGCCCCCGGCGCGGAACACGAGCTCGCCGTAGCACTGGTCGATACGGCCGAGCCCGGTGCGCTCGTCGCAGGCCGAGCCGAACGCGGTCACGGCGTCGGCGTAGCGATCGAGCTCGCGCCACGTGGTGGAGGAGAGCCGCGGATCGCGCTGGGAGAGTCGCTTCGCGCGCGGATCGCTGTCACTCGGACGAGAGGAGCGCACGGATCAGTCGTACCCGAGCGCGCTCCGTGGGGCGAGCTGTCGGCAGACGTATGCGCCCGCGCCGGGACGAGGTCACGATCGCGCCGAGATGCGGAAGATCCCCGACTACGCGGCGCACGTGCCATTTCATCAGCTCGTCTCGATCGCCTGCGGCGGGACCTGCCGTGCGCGACGGTGGGCGGAGCTCGTGCTCCCGAACGTCGCAGGCGTGACACCGCCCCCGTTCCGCGCGGGTACGCCCTTTCCCGGCATGGTCGCGCGGTGCCTCCGCTGCGGTTGGGTCGCGACGGACAACGCCGCATGGGTCGCGCCCTGAGACGGCGCGCTCGACTCGGCAACGCAAAACTCGACCCCCGTCGCGGCCTGCAGCACGCTTGCGGAGCGGATGGAGTCACCGACGGGATTCTCCCGCTGCATCGACATCGCCGAATCGAACGTCGCGCGCGCCATCGTCTCGCGTCAGTCGTTCCGCGCGTTCCTCGATCGCGCGGCCGCGGTGTCGCGCCCCGAGGAAGGCGCACCGAAGGTCCTCGGCGCGCTCGCCCGGCTCGCGACGGCAGACTGCGCGTGGCTCGAAGGCGACCTGCGGATCGAGATCGACGGCAACGACGATCAGACCATCCTCTCGGTGATGGAGGAGATGGGGTACGGCTATCGCGAGCGCATCTTCCCGCCGGTGAAGCTCACGGCGCCGTTCGACGAGTTCGTGCGCGCCGTGAAGCTCATGCCTCGGCTGATCGCTCCGCTCCTGGTCGCTCAGGAGAAGGACGGCCGTCTCGTGCTCTCGGCGAAGCAGGCCGCGCGCAATCCCGGCGCCCCCGAGCCGATCGACATCGACGAGCAGAGCCTCCGCGGGGTGTTCGGAGATCCGCCCAAGAAGCCGGCGACCAAGCGCCCGCCCAAGGTCCCCTCGAAGCGCCCGAGCGCTCGACCGCGGGCCGCGCGCCCCTCGGCACAGCCGACCGTCGCGCGCATGTCGGCCGTCCGCCCCGACGCACGCGCCGAGCCCACAGCGAAACCCGCCGACGTCTACACGAAGAAGACCGTCGCGCGCATGACGGCCGTGCGCCCGGAGGAGCATGCCGTCCCGACCGAGAAGCCGCCGGTGAAGAAGGGCTTCGGCAGACCGCCGGCCGCGCGCGCGCTCGACGTCGACCCAGACGTCTTCACCAAGAAGACCGTGGCGCGGATGACCGCGGTGCGTCCGGAGGACATGGCCGAGGCGCGCCGCGAGGATCAGAAGGACATCGACGAAACCTGGGGCAAGGACGAAGACGAGTGAGAGGCCCTGAAACTTTCGTTGGCCCCACCGATCACCAACAGGGAGGCGGTGAGACGGGGAGGTCAGAGGGAGGTCGAGCATGTGCTGCCGCTCCCGAGCACCGTGGTTGTGGCCGCGACGGCTGACATTGACGTCGTCGTAGCGCCCGGCAGACCTTCTGGGTCTCCCACTCGCCTCCCCGCCTCCCTGTTGACGGTTGGTTAGGTCGAGAGCGAAAAGTTCACGCTCTCTGAGTACGATCGGTCGAGATGCCCCTCGATCCCGAGCGCTTTCGTCCCGAGTTCCCCGCGCTCGCCTCGCAGACTTACCTGAACTTCGCCGGCGTCGCGCCGACGAGCACCCGCGTCGCGCGCGCGGTGTCGCGGTGGGTCGACGACCTCGTCCAGAACGGCGTGAAGAACGAGCACCGCTGGGAAGAGGACGCGACGCGTACGCGCGCGCAATGCGCAGCGCTGATCGGCGCGCGGCTCGCGGAGATCGCGTTCGTGCGCAACACGAGCCACGGCCTCGGCCTCGTCGCGGAGGGGCTCCCGTGGCGCGAAGGCGACGAGGTCGCGGTGTGCACGGCCCTCGAGTACCCGTCGAACGTCTATCCGTGGCTCCACTTGCGCGACCGCGGTGTGGTCGTCCGCGACATCGCGCCGACGGGGGACGGGGTGACGCCCGAAGCGGTGCAGAACGCATTGACCCCTCGCACGCGCTTGGTGGCCGTGAGCTCGGTCCAGTACGCGACCGGCCACCGCACCGACCTCGCCAGCATCGGCGAGGTCTGTCGCCGCGCGAACGTCCTCTTCTGCGTCGACGGCATCCAGAGCATCGGCTGCGTCCCGGTCGATCCGCACGCATGCGGGATCCATTTCGTCAGCGCCGACAGCCACAAGTGGATGCTCGGCATGCCTGGCATCGGCTTCCTCTACGTCGACGCGCAGGTCCTCGACCGCGTGCGGCCGCTCCTCGTCGGCTGGAAGAGCACGACGGACGCGTGGAACTTCGACCGCGCACACTTCGAGCTGCGGAAGGACGCCGCGAAGCTCGAGGAGGGGAGCCCCGCGTACACCGGCATCGCCGCGCTCGGCGCCACGACCGAGATCCTCCTCGACGCGAAGGTCGCGGACATCGCCGCACGCATCGAGTCCCTGTTGGCCCGGCTCGACGAGGGGCTCCGCCGTCTCGGGTGCACCACCGCACCCGGTCCGGAGGCGCGCGCGGGGATCCTGACATTCCTGCCACCGGCGCGCTTCGCCGGAGGGCCGAGCGCGCTCCATGCAGCGCTCGTCGCGCGCGACGTGAGCGTGTCGCTCCGCCGCGGGCGCATTCGAGCGTCGCCGCACTTCCTCAACCGCGAGGACGAGATCGACCGCGTGATCGCTCTCGTGGCCGAGCTCACTTCTTCCACAGGCTGACGGAGTTGATGCAGAACCGCTTGCCGGTCGGAGCGGGGCCGTCGTCGAATACGTGGCCGAGGTGCCCGCTGCAGCGACTGCACGTCACCTCGGTGCGCGTCATGCCGTGGGACGAGTCGACGTTCTCGGTGACGGCCTTCGGGTCGATTGGTTGGTAGAAGCTCGGCCATCCGGTGCCGGAGTCGAACTTGTGCTCCGACGAGAAGAGCGGCTGGCCACAGCCGCCGCACACGTAGGTCCCCTGGGCGTGATCGTCGTGGTACTTGCCGGTGAACGCGGGCTCCGTCCCCTTCTCCCGGAGCACGTGATACGCGTCGGGCGAGAGGAGCTTCTTCCACTCGACCTCGCTACGCACGACCTTGCCGGCGGGATCCTGCGGCGCGTCGCTGGCGGACGACTTCGGCGGGTCGGGCGGCGGCTGCGACGGGCGCGTGCAGCCGAAAATGCCGTGGAACCCGAAGAGGGCGAGCAGCGCAAAGGTGGGGCGGCGCATGTGGAGTCCATACGCCCCGGCTCGGCGTCGGTTTCGTTTGCGCGATTGGAGACGGTCGACCTTGAACGGCTGGGGCCTCCGCTTTAGGAACAGTGGGCTCCATGCGCCGCACCGTGCTCGCCCTCAGTCTGCTCGTCGCGTGCAAACGCGATCCAGACCGCGCGCCGGCGCCCTCGGCGAAGCCGGTCGTGACGGTGATCGCGAGCGCCTCTTCGGGGTCGGGCCTAGCGAGCTCCCCCCCATCCCCCCCGCCGCCGCTCGCACGCGCCGACGTCGACACGTTCTTCAAGCCGCTGCCGAAGACGTTCGCCGCCGGCACGAAGGACACCGACGCGCAGATCGGCCTCGGTCGGATGCTGTGGTTCGAGGGTCGCCTCTCGAAGAACCACGAGGTCTCCTGTAACAGCTGCCACGACCTCGAACGCTTCGGCGTCGACGGGCTGAAGTTGTCGCTCGGCCATGCCACGCAGACCGGAACGCGCAACTCGCCGACCGCCTACAACGCGGGCGGGCACGTCGCACAGTTCTGGGACGGCCGGGCGAAAGACCTCGAAGAGCAAGCGAAGGGTCCGATCACGAACCCCGTCGAGATGGCGTCGAGCGAGGCGCGCGTCGTCGCGACGATCCGCTCCATCCCCGGCTACGCGAGCCGGTTCCGCGACGCGTATCCGGGAAAGAAGCTCTCGCTCGACCTCGTCGCCCAGGCAATCGCCGCCTTCGAGCGGGGCCTCGTGACGCCGTCACGCTTCGACAAGTACCTGATGGGGGACGAGACCGCGCTCACCGACACCGAGAAGGGCGGCCTCGCGCTCTTCGTGAAGCTCGGATGCACGACGTGCCACAACGGCCCGGCGGTCGGCGGCGCGAGCTTCCAGAAGCTCGGCCTCCTCCACCCGTGGACCGACGAGAAGGATCTCGGCCGCTTCGTCGTGACGAAGAACGCCGGGGACAAGCTGAAGTTCCGCGTGCCGACGCTGCGCAACGTCGCGCGCACCGGCCCCTGGTTCCACGACGGCTCGATGACCAAGCTCGAAGACGTCGTCCGCAAGATGGCGTGGCACCAGCTCGACAAGGAGCTCCGCGACGACGAGGTCGCCCTGATCGTGGCGTTCTTGAACGCGCTCACCGGCGAGCTCCCCCGCACGTACATCGCGAGGCCGGAGCTCCCCGAGTCGGCGACGACGACACCGAAGCCCGATCCGACCTAGCTCACCGATCCGACCCTCGAAATCGGCGTGGTTGATCGATTGAACACGGAGGCACGGAGGCACGGAGGTCCGTGAAGTGCTGCCGCGCGCGCTCTCCAAGGTCGTCGCCGCTCCGGCTTGCTCCTCGCCTCGGAGACCTGATCGCGCCCACGAGCAACGAAAGGGCGTAGCAGCGATCGGCAGACTCTCACCCCCTCCGTGCCTCCGTGCCTCCGTGTTCAATCCACTCGCCTAGGCTCGCTCCTCGGACGCGGAACGGACTTCGCAAGGCCTTCGTCCGTCCGCGTTCAATCCGATCTGCTCTTCGTGCGTCGTGGAATTGCGGTCGTCGATTAGGTCACTGCGGATCGCACGCGCCGTCGCAGTACGACTGCGCCTTCCCGTCGGGGCGGAGGAAGCCATCGATCTGCTTCCACACCGCGTCGAGCTTCCGGACGTTGCCGTGGACCTTGTTGTCCTTGATCGGAATCGTCGCGAGGATCCCGTGGCGATCGGCTTCGGGGATGCCGAGCTCGAAGTCGATCAGCGCAGAGCCGTCGATGGGTCCGGTCGCGTCGGTCATGCCGGGGACCTTCGCGCGGCTCGAGGGGGCGTAGTGCGGGATGCCGAGGGTGCGGGCGTGCGTCTCGGTGGCGAGGTTCGGGACGAGTGAGTCCCAGAGACCTTCCTGCAGGAGCACCTTCCGCGTGGGCGGGCCGCCGGGGTAGCCGTCCTTCAGCATGTGCGGCGCGTAGGCGACGGGCTCGATGCGCTCCATCGAGAGCTGGCTCATCGCGACGAACTTCTGCAGATCGAGCGGGTCGGGGACGAGGATCTGGATGAAGGCCACGAACGGCGTGAACGACTCCGAGCGCGTCATCATCATGGCGAAGCCGGCGCCGCCGACCTGCAGGACGGCGCGGTCGATGTGGGGCGAGAGCGTCACGTACGTCGATCCGAGGATGTGCCCCTGCGAGATGCCGAACCAGTACATCCTCGCCGGGTCGTAGATCGGTTTCCCCTCCCTCAGCAGCGAGGGCTCCGCGGCGAGCGGTCCCTTGGCGGCGTAGGCGAGCGCCATCTGGTTCGCCATCGCCTGGTGCACGCGGTCGGTGAAGACGAAGACCTCGGACATCTTGTTCGCCACGATGAGGTCGGCGACCGGATCCTCGTCGGCAGCGGCCATGCCCCACCAGTCGACGGCCATGCCGACCATCTTCGATTTGTCAGCAATGGCAGGAACTTCGCTCCACGACTCCCACAGCTCCTCCTTCTCGCCGAAGAAGCCGTGGCCGTAGCTGAAGACGCGCGCCTGCTCGGTGCCGCTGCCCACGCTCGGGGGCACGAAGACGACGAAGGGGACGTCGACGGTGCCGTTCTGTGCGACCTTGCCCGAGGCGTCGCGCTTCAGCTTGGAGAGCGGCCCGGGCGCGTCGAGGAACAGCGGCACCTTCATCGTGCCGTGGACGCGGCGGAACGTCCGCTCGTCGGGCGCCTCCTCGACGCTCGTGATGGTGACGACCGGCGGTGCCTTCTCGAACGTCTCGACCACCTGCCTCCGCACCTCCAACATGTCGCTGGTCGCGTTCTCTTCACTGCGCACCGTGAAGTCCCACGCGAGGAGGAGCTCGGCGCGCGCCACGCCCGCCTTGCCGAGGACCGCGAAGACGTCCGTCTCGTAGCGCGTGCCGAGCGGCCCGAGGACGGGATCGCCGTCGTACTCCGCGTCGCGCAGGCGTCGGAACCCTTCGGGCGCGATCACCGGCTTCTTCGCGGGGTCGACGAGCTTGCGGATCGCGACGACGTAGCGCTTCCGGCTGTCGAGGCGGATCAGCGGACGGATCACGAGGCCGCGGCGCGCGTCGGTTTCCGCCCGCGGATCGAGCTCGGCGAAGTGCAGGACTGGTTTTCCCGTATCGGCCTCGAGGAGGAGCGTCGGCGACGTCGCGAGCGCGAGCGAGTCCTCGGCGCGATCGTGGAACACCAGCTTCGACGCGGTCGCGTCGATGCCGTCGGGGAAGAGCGCGAGGATCTGCGGCAGGTGCGCGGCGCCGTCGGCGGGGTGCATGACCGTGAAGTCGACGGGCGTCCCCTCCTTCGTCTTCATCACCGCGTTGCCGAGGCGCAGGCGCTTGCCGGCGGGGAGCGCGGGATCGGGCGCGAGGAACACGTCGCTCGGGAACGGCAGCATGCAGTCCCAGTCGGCGGCCAGCGGGTTGCAGCCGGCGGCGATGGCGAGCGGCGCGCGACGCGGTGGAGCCGCCTCCGTCGACGAGCAGGCGGGAGCGCACGTGAGGGATGTCAGGAATGTCAGCAGTGACAGGAATGGCAGGATCTTCATGTCACTTCCCGCTGAAGACGAGGGGGACGATCGCCGTCGATTCTTTGCTGGCCTTGGGGAAGCTGAACCACCACGCCTGCTGCACGACGCACTTGCCGATGCGGGTGTCGCCGCCGTCTTGCTCGTCGAGCGCTGCGTCGATCACGACGCCATTGCCGCCGATCCGCAGGCTCAGCCGCACCTTCGCGCCGCCGAACGTCGCGTAGGGCTCGAAGCAGATCTTCCGCAGCGCACCGGAGCGCGCGGCGATCACCTCCTGCACCTGGGTCGCGCTCAGCGCACCGGAGGACGATGTGGCCGGCGGCTTCGCGATCCCGAGCGCGCGCTCGGTCGCGCGGATCGCCATCGAGGTCGCGACGAGCGCGTCGTCACGATCGCCCGCCGAGTCTGCCGGCGCCGCTTCCAGAATTCCTCGAGCCTTCTTCAGCTCGTCGAGCGCGGAGTAGAGCGAGCTGCTCGGCTTGGCGTTCGGCGCGGCGTGCGGCGCGCGTGCGAAGGGCACGATCGCGAACGCCGAGACCAGTGGGACGAGGACGACCAGAGAGGCGAGGAACCGCACCTACGGAGCGTACCCCTCACGGACAGGCGCGGTACCGATACACGCGCATCATCGCAGCGAAGGGGTGCACCCACCCCACGTCGCCGTTCGGCCAGGCGAAGAAGTCGTCCTTGTCTGCGAATTCCGCCGCGAGCTCTGTCGCGGTGCCCGGCGTGCCCGCCGCTCCTCCGTCGAGCGAGATCCGCAGGACCCAGCTCTTTCCCCCCTTCGCGTAGGTCGCGAGCAGGCCGCCGGCGAACGGCGCGAGGTGCGCGCCCGAGGAGTGATCGTCGGCCGCGCCGGTGGTGAGCCACGTCGGGGTGCCGGGTTTCCCGTCCTTCCCGAGCTTCACGAGCGCGACGTCGCGCGCCTGCCGGCCGGTCGGCGAGATGTACGTGAGCCAGAACCCGTCGCTCACGGCCACGAGCCCACCGAGCGCGGCCTGGCTCGTCCCGCTGCAGTTCCCCGTCGGCTCGGGGGGGATCACCGTGCTGTTGTGCCAGAGGATCGCCTTCTGGCTGTAGCAGTCCGAGAGACACACGACGCCTTCACTGTCTCCACTCTTGGCGAGCCTCACGTCGAGGCTGTGGCTGCACCCCCACGACCATCCGCCACCGCTCGCGACGCCGTCCCTGCCGAGGTGACGGAGCGTGTCGCCGGTGTGCGCGATCATGTCGGGCCAGCGCCGGTAGATCGGGAAGTTCGCGACGTACGCCGTGCCGTTCCAGAAGAGGCGACCGCCGTCGGCGAAGAACGAGCCGTTGTAGTCGTACCACTCGCTGCCGACGGTCGCGTGATCGGACTTGCCGGTGAGCTCCTTGTCGGCCTTCACGGCGCCGGCCGCGTCGACTCGGACGAAGGCGAGGACATCCGGCGCGCGCGCCACGAGCAACGCCGCGCCGTCGGCCGTGACCGCGAGACCGTGCACGCCTTCGCCCGCGATCGTCGCGTCGAGTCCGCTCGTGGCGCCGGTGACGTCGACGCGGCGTACGTGGACGGAGCCGTCGGACCACGCGAACACCGTCTCGCCGCTCGGGGCGGCAGCGGCATAGAACGGACGCTGTGCTGGTTGAGGCAAGGTGACGTCGACGAACGAGAGCGCGGCCGTGCAAGCACCGACGTCGAGCTCGGGCTTCTTCGTGTCCACCGGCGCGCCGTCGGTCACGGTGCCGTCGATCGCCGGTGTCGAGGTGTCGGACGCCCCGCCGTCGCTCGTATCGTCCGCGTTCGCGTCGTCGACCGCTGCGCCATCGACCGGCGGCTCTCCGCCACCCTCGAGCTCACCGTCGCCGCACGACGAGAGCAGGAGCAACGACAGGAAGACGCACCCGTTCGGGCGGAGGCTGCGAGCGACCATCACCCGGAGCGTAGCGCGTCAGGACTCGTCGTCCGTCAGCTCGAACGGCACGACGAAGCGGCCGCCGTGCGTCCTCCGTTGGACGGCGGCCGCGTCCGCACATTCGTCGCCGCGCATCGCGAAGACGTGCGCCGCGCGTGCTGGACGTCCGATCGCGCGCACAGCGCTGCGCGCGTGAAGCTCTCGCTCGACGTCGACGGCGACGGACGGGTCAAGAGCGCAGGCATCGTCGAGATGGACGGTGACCGCGCGGTCGGCCTGCGCTCGCAGCCTCCGCCCGAACGGGTGCGTCTTCCTGTCGTTGCTCCTGCTCTCGTCGTGCGGCGACGGTGAGCTCGAGGGTGGCGGAGAGCCGCC
>JBKJQC010000888.1:0-3331 GCA_046593995.1 Polyangiales bacterium | reverse complement strand
CCGAGACACATCCCGGCGAGCAGAGCGACGCTCCCGACTTGGCATCGATCCAACACTCACCGGCGCCGACGTTGCAGTTCTGCTTACCGCCCGTGCATCCGGTACAGGCGTGACCCGTCGCGCCGTCGGGAAGCTGACACGTGTACCCGCCGAGTAGAGCGCCGGTCGCGTTCATGTTCGGCACGCAGAAGGTGCCCGACTTGCACTTCGGGCCCCCCAACGCGTGACAGTCGAGCGGCGTGGCCGTGTCCGCCGACCCGGCGCTGTCAGTGGCCGGTGTGGACGTGTCCACGGACGTCGACGTGTCCGCCGACGTCGATGTGTCGGCCGGCGCCGAACTATCCGCGGGCGTCGTCGTGCCGGTGTCCACGATGCCGCCCGAGTCTGCGCTCGTCGTCTCCGTGTCGCTGGACGAGCACCCGATCAACACCGCTGCCGCCACGATCGACGCTGTTCGCTTCACCATCCGACACCTCCGGGTTCGAGCCTGCAGGGAGCGTACGTCATGCGAAACTTATGAGTGCGGGTTTTTTGAAGACGGGTCCCCGTACACCGATGCGTGGATGGCGCGCCTCGACGCAAACGCGGTGCTCGTCGATCTCGGGCGACGCGTCGCAGAGCTTCGGGTCGCGAAGGATCTCACGCAGGAGCAGTTCGCGGCGAAGCTCGACGTCACGGTTCAGTACCTCCAGCGGGTGGAACGCGGGCGCGAGAACCTCACTGTGCGGTCAATCGTGAGGCTCGCGAACCTTCTCGCGGTGACTGCGCTGGGCGACCTCTTCGACACCCCGAAGGGGGGCGACAAGCCAGTGGGCCGTCCTCGCAAGGCGGGAGCGGATTAGAACCGGCTCTCTCGCGTCATCCACCACGCTCGATGTGCTCGCGGAGTCGGTCGGCGGTCATGCCGGCAAACTTGAGCGCGCCGATCGAACAATCGGCGACCTGGAGCCGCCCGGCGTTGATCGCCGCGGAGAGTTCGGCGAGGGCCTCGCCTCGGACTCTCTCCAAGTCCTCGCGCTCGCGCGTCGCCGGTGAGTCGTCGCAGAAGAAACGCGCGGTCAGCCAGTCGTCCGTTCCGGGCCTCTCGATCGCTTCGCGCCACGCCCGAGAACCGCGTACTGCCGGGTCGCCGGGCGCGGCTACCGCGGCAGCTGCCTTGGAGCCAGCCAGCGATCGCGGCGGAGGAATCCCCCAACGGGGTTCGGCTTCACGCTCGCGTTGGAGCGCACGTCGATGTTCGTCCTTCATCGCGCGAAACGACAGGTACAGCGACTGTATCCGGTGCGGGGTCGCGCGCAGACGGATCACCGCCTCGACGGGGGAAAGGCCATCGACAAAGAGTTGGAATGCTGCGATCGCGAGATCGCGGTCGCCGTCGTCGTCGCCGTCGTCGCTGCGTCTCGACGTTCGCAGCGTCGCCCGCTTCTCGACGAGCACGACCTCGTCGAAGTAGCGCTCGCCGCGCTCGCCGATCATTGCCGGCGGTACATCGCCAGCGCGCGCGAGACGGCGCATCGTCGAACTCGACACACCGAGCATCTGCGCGGCGCGACTATGAGGAACCAGCCGCGCGCCCGTCACGTCATCGGGCCGTCCGTCGGAGCCGTTCGTGGCGCCTTCATGGCGTACCTCCATTGGGTTTGACCGGTCCTGATCCACGATGATTGCTGTGGGTTCACCACAAGCCTTCGATCGCTCGGCTTCGCGGCGGCGAGCGTGACGGTCGTTCATAGTGGTGAAGCCTTCGAGGGGAGGCGTCCAAGGTCAAGCACACTCGGAACGATACTGCGGCCTGCTGCACGTGCGGCCAGCGAGGATGTCGCGCGCGCACGCCGCGATGTTGCACGTGCGCGACCGTGTTGCAGCACGCATGCGCCCCTGTACGATCTCCTTTCTAGGGATCGATCATGAAGGGGGTCTACGACCGGCTGCTCGACGACATCGACGACGGCATGTTGACTTTGCGTGAGCTGCTGGACTGGCGTCGCACGATCACAGGTGATCCCCGCCTGCGCCATACGGCACGACGCACGAGCGTTCGCGAAGACAACCCATACGCGCAACGTGCGAGCGGGCTGCTCGACGAGATCGATCAGATCGTGGCGTGGATGCGCGAGCAGCAAGCCGGGTTGAGCGTTGCGCTCGCGACCTTCACCGCGGCACGCGATGCCTTCGAGTCCTGGCCGAAGATCGAGGGCGACCTAGGCGCTGCGATCGACAAGGTCGACAGCGACATGCGGCCGTGCCGACAGGCGTTCGCAAGGCGTGCGGCAGGGGACGCGCGCGTCGAAGACAACGAGCTGCGCACGGCGTTGCTCGATGCCTTCGAACTCGCCGGCGCTCGGCACCGTTTGCGCGCTGCGACGATTGCGCTGGCGCGTCGAAGAGGCGGAAACGATCTCACCGCGCGCGAACGCAAGCTGCTCCGCGACGTTGGCCTCGTGAAGAGCGGCGAGCGTGCCTTGCGGCATGCGCTCGCCGATGGCGTCGCCTTGCAGGAGCTTGTTGACGCGAACGAGGACCATGCACCGGAGCACGTCACCCTGCTCATGCGTGACATCTGTCGAGTGATTGCGCCGACGCCGGAGAGATGGGCCAAGATCGATCGTGAGCTGCCGACCCTGATCAACGTGTTCGCCATCGGGCGCTTCCCGGAGACGCAACAACGGGAGGATCGCGGAAAGATTGGTTCCGTCGCGCGTCCAGAGATGCGTTCGCGTGCACGTGAGACGAAGGCTCATGCTGCGCTCGAAGCCTTCGCGCATGACAGCCCGATCGTCGAGACGTTGCGGAAGAAGACTCCGCGGATCCGCGCGAAGAAGGCCGCGTACGTCGCGGCGTTCTTCGCGCTGCTTGGCCTCGCGACGACGGCCGGCGCTCTCGCAAGGGCGCGCGAGAGAAGAGTGCGGAATCAAAGAAGAAAGTAGGCGACAGAGGCGCCCACGATCGGTGTCGCAACTCTACGTCGCTGCATGCCGCAAATTGACTCTCAGCAGCGATGTCCGTCAGTGCCACGATCCTCGCGTCGAGCGAACGCACCTGCATCCGTGAGCTTCTCGATCTCCATTCGGAGGTCGAGGTAGCTGGGCTGCTCGGTGTCTCGCGACAGACGCTCGGGCGTGCCGTTGCAGGCTTCGCTCTACGGCGAGGCACGGTGGTCTTGATCCGCCAGCGCCTCGCCGAGTGCACCGCGCCCTAAACCAACAACAAGCGATCACCGATTCGATCTGCGTCCGCAGGCTCGAACACGGGGATGTGCTGCCCGGAGACCGCCATGAGCAACCACGACAAGACCGAGAAGGTGAACGATACCGGCGTCGGCGATACCGAC
>JBKJQC010000659.1:0-2925 GCA_046593995.1 Polyangiales bacterium | reverse complement strand
GCTTCTCGAACTCGGTGTACCCGGAGAGCTGGATTATCTCCATCCGGTCCTGGAGCGGGACGGGGATGCCGCCGAGCGTGTTCGCCGTCGTGATGAACATGACGTCGCTGAGGTCGTAGTCGAGATCGAGATAGTGATCGTTGAAGGAGTTGTTCTGCTCCGGATCGAGGACCTCGAGGAGCGCCGCCGCGGGATCGCCGCGGAAGTCCGACGACATCTTATCGATCTCGTCGAGGAGGAAGAGCGGGTTGTTGGTCCCGACCTTCTTCAGGCTCTGCACGATCTTGCCCGGCATCGCGCCGATGTACGTGCGGCGATGGCCGCGGATCTCGGCCTCGTCACGCACGCCGCCGAGCGACATGCGCACGTACTTGCGGCCGGTGCTCCGCGCGATCGACTTGCAGAGCGACGTCTTGCCGACGCCGGGCGGGCCGACGAAGCAGAGGATCGGACCCTTCAGACGACGCGTCATCGCCTGCACTGCGAGGTGCTCGAGCACGCGCTCCTTGATGCGACGGAGCCCGTAGTGGTCCTCGTCGAGGATGCCTTCCGCGGCGGAGATGTCGAACGTCTCTTCGCTCTTCTCGTCCCACGGGAGCGCGAGGATCCAGTCGATGTAGTTGCGCACGACGGTCGCCTCGGCGCTCGTCGGGTGCATCGACTTGAGCTTCTTCAGCTCCTTCTTCACGCGCTCGCGCGCTTCCTTCGAGAGCTTCTTCGTCTTGAGCTTCTCGTCGATCTCCGCGATCTCGTTCCGGAGCTCGTCGCGTTCGCCGCCGAGCTCCTTCTGGATCGCCTGCATCTGCTCGTTGAGGTAGTACTCCTTCTGCGACTTCTCCATCTGCTTCTTCACGCGCGAGCGGATCTTGCGTTCGACCTGCAAGATCTCGATCTCGGCCTGCATCAGCTCGAGGAGCCGTTCGAGGCGCTTCGCCGGATCGTCCATCTCGACGAGGGTCTGGCGATCGGGGAGCTTGATCGTGGGGAGGTTGGCGACGATCGTGTCGGCGAGCTTCGCCGGCTCGTCGATCGTCTGCACGGTCATCAGGATCTCGGGCTGGACCTTCTTGTTCAGCTTCACGTAGGTCTCGAAGGTCGCCTGCACCTGACGCATCAGGGCTTCGACTTCGATCTTCACGTCGCACGTCTCGGTGCTCTCTTCGATCTCGCAGAGGAAGCACGCGTCGTGGGGGACGAACTTCTTGATGCGCGCGCGACGCTTCCCTTCGACGAGGACCTTCACGGTGCCGTCGGGGAGACGCAGGAGCTGCATCACCGCGCCGATGGTGCCGGCCTGGTAGATGTCGGCCTCGGCGGGGTCGTTCGTCTTCGCGTTCTTCTGCGCGCAGAGGAAGATCTCCTTGCCGCGGTTCATCGCTTCGTCGAGCGCGTTGATCGACTTCTCTCGACCGACGAACAGCTGCGAGACCATGTGAGGGAAGATCACGATGTCGCGCAGTGGGAGGAGCGGAAGGATCTTGCGTCCCTTGCTGCCGCCGTCGGGAGAGTTCGGATCGTTCTTGAAGAACATCAGGTCGCGTCCCCAGTCCGTGAGGGGAGGCGGCTGCACCAAGTTCGAGGCGCGCGGAACGCGCGGTCGTCGGTACGAGCAGCCCCCCGGTTTCGTGCGGTCAGGATGATAGACGACCGCATCCCGTCAAGCAGGTTCCTCACACCGCGAAACGTGAGAATTCCCACGCCTCGCCTCGGTCGCCCGCTGCGTTCGAGGCCCCGGATGAGCTTCGTCCGTCGCGCTCGCCAGCCCCGGGGGATCGCGCGCGAGCGAGCGAGCGGGCGTCACAAATGCACGGGACGAACGATCAGGGAACGAGCTCCTTCGAGTCGGGAACCAGGTCTTTCGAGGGCGGCGCGGCGGGCGGCGCAGGCGCCTTGGGATCGGCCTTCGGCGCGGGTGCCGGGGCCTTCGTGGGCGGCTTCTTGGCGTCGGCCTTCGAGGGAGGCGCGGCGGGAGGCGCGCTCGGAGCCGTCGCAGCTGGTGCCGTCGGCTCCGCCTGTTGCGCGGGCGCACCCTGGGGGCCCTGCGGAGGCGCCGGCGTCGGGACAGGCGTCGCGACGGGTCCACCGCCGACCGCACCGGGGAGCTCGGACTTCCCACCCCAACCCGACGGATCGTGCTCCTCGTCGTAAGGATGGTCGCCGGTCAGCGACACGCCCTTCCGCTCGTCTGCAGCAGACACCGGGACGACGCCGCTCTTGGTCGGATCGCTCGCGCGTCCAGCGGACGATCCTGCGCTACCCCCGCACGCAGTGGCGAGAACGGAAGCGAGCGCGACGGTGGACGCGAGCAGGGCCAAAGAGAGACGCATGCACGGGGGTACATGCGCGGAGCGCGCCAACTCGTCCTTTGCGATACGGCGGATCCTTACGCGAGCCCCTTGGCACGGTGGTCGTAAGCAATTCCGCCGAACCGTCACGGAATGGGGCGATTGCACACGGTCACTCCGGCTGATGCGTGTCGTCCTCAGGAGGCATCATGCACCAGCTACGTACGCACTCTTCGAGGAGGACGAGGAGAGTCGGCCTCGCTGCAGCGTTGACCTCGTGCGCCGCGCTGTCGCTCTTCGGTTGCAAGAGCAAGTCGGAGACGTTCCAGACCCCCGGTGCCAACCAGGAGGAGCTGAACCGCGAAGGCACCAACACTGCGCACGATCACCAGAGCGCTTCCGGGGGCGGCGACAGGACGCTCGGGATGCCGGGATCGACGCCGGAAGAGAACGCTGCGAATCCGAACCATCACAGCGAGGGTGATCACAAGAGCACCACGCTCGACAAGCCGGGCGAGACGAAGTCCGAGGCCGCAGGGAAGGGGCTGCTGCCCGGGATCGGGGGCGGGCCCAAGGACGAGACCGCGCGGCCGTCGTCCAAGACGAGCCCGCCCTCGCCCCCCTCGCCCCCCTCGCCCCC
>JBKJQC010000631.1:0-2881 GCA_046593995.1 Polyangiales bacterium | reverse complement strand
GTAGACCGCCACCTCATCCGTCACTGATCGACGACGGTCACATGATGTAGCTGTTGACGATCTCTTTGATCGGACGCTCGACCCGGACGAGGGGGCTCGTCACGAGATCGAGGCCGTTGGCGATGAAGTACAGGGCCTCGCCCGGCTTCGGCTCCTCTTCCTTCGGGAGCAACGTGCCGTTCGGGACGCGATGTACGCCGCCACAGAGCTCGCGCTTCAACGCGAGGTGCCCTGCGAGGAAGTCCCCGCTCCGACGATCGCGGACGGCGACGCAGAGCCGATCGCGGAAGTGGTACTCCGTGTTGCGGGTGACGAACACGCGGTGACGACGACGTTCGTGGGTCATCTGCTGCATGGCGCCACAGTAGGCTCGTGTAGGTTACGGGGCCAAGAAAGTGATTGGAGAGGTCGACAGTCGTCAGTCCTCAGTCAGAACGAGACGAGACGAGACGAGACGAGACGAGCTGTCCTCTCATCTTCTCTCGTCTCTTCTCGTCTCGCCTGATGACTGACGACTGATGACCGCGCGTGCGGATGCGGCGGGACGTCGAGGCTTCGAGGCTTCGAGGCTTCGAGCCCTGGACCCTACCTAGACCGGTTCAGGACTTGGAGATGACGACGTTGATGTTCTTCGTCGCACCGCGGACCGCGGTCTCCACCGCGAGCTTCGTCGCCGTGGGGTCACCCGACTTCGTCGAGAGCGTTCCCGAGCCGCTGACGACGCCGCGGATGGCGCCGTCCTTCGCGTCGCGGATGGCGAGCGAGACGACCGCTTCGACCCGTGCGTCGCCGCCGGTCGTGCGCGTCTCGAGCTTCACCAGGCTCGCGCTCACGATGTAGTGCTTGCCCGAGGGGACCTTCACCTTCGCGAGCTCTTCGCCGAGCGTCAGCTTGATCGTCTTCGCGGCGTCTTCGTGGCCTGCGGCCGCGGAGACCTCGCCGATCGCGACCGGCGTAGTATCGGCGGTCGCGTTGCCTTCTTGGACCGTGAAGCCGAGCGCCGTGCTCAACACTGCCGCGAACAGCAGGCGGAACGCGGCCCGGCGGGGGGTACCGCTACGAGGAGCAGAGACCATGAGATACCTCCGCGGCCGACCCGGCACACGCGACACTCGCTCCGAGCGAGAGAGGCGGCGTGGGGGGAGGGACAGCGACGACGCGCGCTCCCCGTGGAGAGCGGCGTCTGGGGCGAGACTCCTCCTCGTTACGTGGAGCGAGGACCGCAGGCCAAATTCCTGCGAGCCCCTTCGGGGGCGATCCGCGCCGTGGAGGGTCTTCGTCATGTTGTGCGTCACACTCAGCACACCACGGGCCAAGCATTGTGGTAGGCGAGCCGAGCGTGTTTCGTACGCACCGGGTACGGTTTCGTCGGTCCACAGCCGAACGGGTGCATGGCACTGTGGCCCCGTCGTGCTCCTCCGCGCGGCGAGTGCGGCGCAATCGACGGACTGCCCCGAACGAGCCCCGAGCGATGAAGGGGGGCGTGCTACCGTGCGGGTCCCGTGCGGAAGCGCGCCGAATACGTGATCGTCGGCGGGGGCATCATGGGCCTCTCGATCGCGTACCACCTCGCGAAGCGCGGGGTGAAGGACATCGTCGTCGTCGACAAGAGCTACCTCTGTGGCGGCGCGTCGGGGCGCAACGGAGGCGGCATCCGCGCGCAGTGGTCGAGCGAGGCGAACATCCGCTTGATGCAGGAGTCGATTCGCATCTGCGAGGAGTTCGCCTCGGAGATGAAGATCAACGTGTGGTTCCGCCAGGGCGGGTACCTCTTCGTCGTTCGCAGCGAGGCGAAGGCCAAGGCGCTCGAGGAGTCGGTCGCGCTGCAACGGCGCTGCGGCCTGCGGTCCGATCTGCTGACGCCGAAAGAGGCGCAGAAGATCGTCCCCGAGCTCGCGGTCGACGGCGGCCACGACGGGAGACCCATCCTGTCTGCGAGCTACAACCCCGACGACGGCGTCGTCTTCCCCTGGCCGTTCGTCTGGGGGTACGCCCAGGCCGCCGCCAAGCTCGGCGTCGAAATCATGACGCATACCGAGGTCTTGGGCTTCGACACCTCACCCCGCGCCTCACCCAGCTCGGGAGGTGTCCGCATCGACGGAGTGCGCACCTCGGCGGGCACGATCGCGACGGCCGAGGTCGTCAATGCGGCGGGGGCCTGGTCGCCCGAGATCGCGCGGCTCGTCGGCGTCGAGCTGCCGAACCACCCGCATCGCCACGAGATCTGCTCGACCGAGCCGCTCAAGCCGTGGCTCAAGCCGCTCGTCGCGGATCTCGATACCGGCCTCTACTTCTCGCAGTCGATGCGCGGCGAGATCGTCGGCGGCATCTCGAACGAGCAGGTCCCTCCGGGACTCGACCAGGACTCGTCGGCGCGCTTCCTCGGCCTCTACGCGCGCGCGCTCACCGACGTCGTGCCGATCCTCGGACGCGTGAAGGTGCTCCGTCAGTGGGCAGGTTGCTACGATCTCACGCCCGACGCGAACCCGATCGTCGGCCCGGTAGACGAGGTCGACGGGTTCTACCAAGCGTCCGGCTTCATGGGGCACGGCTTCATGATGGCGCCCGTGATGGGCAAGCTCATCGCGCAGTGGCTCGTCGAGCGGAACGACACGCCACTCTTCGAGCGCTGGAACCTCCGCCGCTTCAAGGAGGGGAAGCTCCTGAGCGAGGGGATGATCATCGGCTGACAAGAGGTCTACGGTCGACGGTTCACGGTTCCGAGAGGGAGAGCGAGACCGAACGGCCGAAAGCCCGAGGAGCGCTCTGCTCTCTCGGGCCGTCGACCGTCGACCGTGGACCTTGGACCGATCAGGGCGCGCAGGGACCCGACGCCGTCGTCAGGTGACCGCAGTGCGGAGACGACGCGCCGTAGGCAGCC
>JBKJQC010000422.1:0-6413 GCA_046593995.1 Polyangiales bacterium | reverse complement strand
GTGCCTCCGTGTTCAATCCACTCGCCTAGGCTCGCTCCTCGGACGCGGAACGGACTTCGCAAAGCCTTCGTCCGTCCGCGTTCAATCGGGCGTGCGCAAGCCGATCGGCGCTCTAGGTCACATCGGCAGCATCATCCGTACGAGCTTGTCGGGGCGCGCGATGCCTTGCGTGCGCATGGTGCGCTCGGATGTGGTGACGAGCTCGGCGTCGTCGGTGAGGGAGCCGCGGCGGTGTCGGGCCGCTGCGACGTAGAGCGCCATCGAGGCTGATGCGAAGTGTGCTTCGGCCTGGCCGAGCGCGTGGAGCGCGGCCTCGCGTCGTCCTTCGAGCTCGGCGATCGCGGCAGTGATCGCGGCGGCGAAGCCGAGCGCCCAGGGGAGACCGTCCTTCTCCAGGCTCTTCGCCACCCTGCGTGCGATCGCGAGCGGGGCCGCGCGCTCGGAGGTCTCTAGCGTCGCGGCGTACGCGATCGCCGCGCGGGCACGGAGGTGCGTGCCCTCGATGCCGATGCTCCGTATGCGGAGGAAGAGCGAGCGCTTCACGGTGGACCACCCTCCCTCGATGCGGTTCCACGCGTCCTTCGGCGCACCCGCGTAGAGGTCGATCTGGGTGCGCGCGAACAGCGCTTGGTAGTGCTGCATCGTGAAGTCTTCTCCCTTGGTGGAGATCGACCACCTCTCGAACGTGCGGATCACGTCCTCGGTGGCGCCGTCGACGTCGTCGTCGATGAGCCAAGAGGCGTTCGCGAGCCCGAGGCTGTAGTTCGCCATCGCGAAGAGATCGCCGCGGCGGTGCGCGTCGGTGCGCCACGCCTTGAGCTTGCGCTGCAGCTCGAGGAAGTCCCCGAGGTAGTAGTACGAGAAGATCAGGTACCGGCGCATCGCGACCAGGTACCAGTTCACGCCGAGGCAGTGCTCTGCGTACATCGCGGCGCCGAGCTCGCCCGCGCGGCGCCCCTCGCGGAAGTCGCCCGCCATGAAGTGCGCGAAGCCCTTGTGCGAGTGGTTGTGGGCGTGGACGGCGGGATCGTCGATGCTCGCCGACACCTCGTCCATGCTGGCGAACAGACCGACGCTGCGCGCGAGGCCTGCTGCACCGGTGGTGGAGCTCGATGACGCTTCCGCGGCGAAGCCGTTCGCGAGGTGGCGGCGGTCCCCCGCGCGCAGGACGCGCACGATGTAGCGCGTCTGGAAATCGATCCCACGCGGGAAGTCGATGAACATGAGCCCGCGGACGGCAGTCCACAGGACGTCGAGCGCAACGAGCTTCTCTGCGTCGATGTCGGCTCGTTCGCGGATCACGTAGCGGTAGCCGACGACGCGCAGCCAGAGTCGCCGCAGGAGAGCCATCAGGATGGCGCGGAGCGGCGTCTTCGCCAGGCGGAGACCGAGGCGGGCGAGGACGTCGGCGAGCGCGGCCTTGCCCTCGGCGAGGTGACCCGAGAAGAGGAGCTGCTCGGCGATGCGGCGATCGAGCTCGAAGCCGAGCGCACGCGAGACTCCCGGGCACGTGCGCGCCTCGGCATACGCAGCCGCCGCATCCCGGCCGCGGCCCGCGAGAGCCAGCGTGTCGCCGAGACGAATGCGGACCTCACGCTCGTCCTTCGCCACGCCGAGCTCGGGCGCGCGGTCGAACGAGAGGGCACGTCGGTACAGCTCCGCAGCGCGGTCGAAGGCGAGCGCGTCGAACGCGCGATCGGCCGCGCGCAGGGTCTCGCGCCTGGCGAGCTCGAGGTCTCCCGCGCCGAACGCGTGTACGGCGACGAGCTGCGGCTCGACCTCGGAGTCGCGGACGACGGCGAGGATCGCCTGGTGCAGCGCGCGTTTGCGTTCCACGTCGAGGTGCGCGACCACCGATTCGCGCACGCGGTCGTGATACGGCTCGATGGGATCGGTGAGCCGCGGTCCCCCGGTGCGGACGAGGCGATGGCTCCACGCGAGGCGCGCGCGATCGGCGAAGGACTCGGCGCTGATCGCGGCGGCGCGGCGCGCGAGCTCCTGCGGGATGGGTGCGCCGGTGAGCGCGACGATCTCGACGAGGGCGCGCGTCTCGGGATCGAGCTCCTCCACTCGCGCCCACAGCGCGTCGTCGAGGCGGAGCCCGCGCCCCGATGATGACGAGCGCATCCCGCTCTGCGTCTCGCGCGCGAGCGCATCGAGGAAGAGCGGGTGGCCGGACGCCTCGCGCACGACGTACTCGACCTCTTCGCTGCGCGCGCTCCCGAGGATCGCGACGGCGAGCGTGCGCGCGTCCTCGGCGTCGAGGCGACCGAGGCGCAGCGTGCGGAGATCGCCGACGAGCGAGTCCCACGGCGGCGCGCCGGTGACGGGACGCGCCGTCGCGACGATCGAGAGTGGAGCGCCGTTGGGCTCGCGCACGATCTCCCGGAGCAGCGCGACGCTGTCACCGTCGGCCCATTGGAGATCGTCGATGGCGAGCACGACCCGGCGGGAGCTCGCGAGGTGGACGAAGAGCGCGCGCATGGCGCCGAAGAGGCGGTTGCGCCGCTCCGCCGGATCGACGATCGCGTTCTTCGCGGCCTTCGCGGCCGCGAGCTCGGGCACGACACCGAGCACCGGGAACACCTCGCAGAGGATCGCTGCGTCGGCGGGGATCTCGAGGTCGCGCGGCTCCCGCGAAGGGCCGCTCCGCGAGAGGTGGCGCGCGAGCGCGTCGACGACGCCGTCGAACGCCTTGTACGTCACCGTCTCGCGCTCGTAGCAGCGACCTTCGAGCACGAGCGCAGCGTCACGCTCGCGCATGCGGTCGACGAAGCACCGGACGAGCGCGCTCTTGCCGAGACCCGACTCGCCCTCGACGACGATCGCCACGGCGCGGCCGACCTCGCCGTCGTGGAACGCTTGCTCGAGCGCCTCGAGCTCGCGGGCGCGGCCGACGAAGCTCGTCTCACGGTCGGCGAGGACGTTTGCGACATCGCTCGGACGGCCGAGACGGACGACGATCTCGGCGCCGGTCGGGCGCTCGCGCGGATCGATCGCGAGTAGCGACAGGCAGAGCGCTTCGAGATCCGTCGGGAGGTTCGCCGCGTACCGGCTCGGCGGCTCGGGCGTCGCCATCTGCTTCTGCACGAGGATCGCGGCGGCCGGTCCGCTGAAGGGGAAGCGCCCGGCGAGGATCTCGTAGAGCAGCACACCGACTGCGTACCAGTCCGCCTCGGGGCCGATCGGATCGCCGGCAGCCTGCTCGGGGGCCATGTACTCGGCGGTGCCGCAGATCTCGACCTCGTTGCAACCGGACGCGCGGATCTCCTCCACGAGGCCGAAGTCGAGGAGGACGACGCGACCGTCGCGTCCGACCATGACGTTCGACGGCTTCACGTCGCGGTGCACGCGCTTCGCGCGATGGAGCGCCTCGAGACCGCGCGCGAGCTGCAAGAGCGCCTCGCGCAGTCTCTTCTCCTCCCAGCGCTGCGCGCCGGGTTGCTCGACGGAGATGCGCGCACCCGAGGGGACGCTCGCGACGCGCACGACCCCCGGATCCGAGGGGGACGAGGCGATGGTGGGGAGCGAGGTCGGATCCGCGTTCGGGTCGGACTCGCGCGCGCCTCGCTCCGACGACCGGACGCCCGAGGAGCGTGAAACGTGCTCGGTCGGTGTCAGTCCGAAGGACTGCGTCGCGGGCGTTCTGCCGTCGAACGGACGGTCGTCGCCGCGCACCCAGGAGAGCAAGTCGACGCCGTCGACGAGCTCCATCGTGAAGAACCACTGGCCGTCCTCCTCGTGCAGCTCGCCGAGCGTGACGAGGTTCGGATGACGCAGATCGTGGAGCGCGCGGAACTCGTTCTTGAACCGGAGCAAGGTTCCGGGCGCCGGGTCCCGGATCGTCTTCATGGCGACGTGTGAGCCGCGTTCGCGATCGAGCGCCTCCCACACCACGCCCATCCCGCCCTGTCCGAGCGCGCGGATCGGCTCGAAACGTCGCGTGATCGGCGCGTGCGCCAAGGTCGGTTCCAACACCCCGTGAGACCCCCGTGAGGGCGCCGAGGGTATCGGAACGGACACGCTCCTGTCGCGGATTTGTATGCGCTCTGCTTTGTCCACCAACATCGCCGGCATGGATCGGAACGCTCGGATCGTGGTCATCGGTGGTGGTGCCGCGGGGCTGTCCGCGGCTTGGTACCTGGAGAAGGCCGGCTTCACGAAGGTGACCGTGCTCGAACGCGCCGCGAGGGTCGGCGGCAAGTGCGAGACGATCACCATCCCCGATGGTCGCGGCGGAACGGCGCGCCTCGACATGGGAGCGCTCGAGGTCACCGCGGACTATGACGACGTGCTCGCGATCGGTGACGCCGTCGGAGCCGCGCGCGTGCCCGAGGTGCAGCGTCGCTTCCTCGACATCCGGAGGACGATCCGCGTCGCCGTGAGGCGCTGCGGCCTCTTCGAGATCCTCACCCTGCCGCTCGACGCCTATCGCTATCGCAAGCTGCTCGACAAGTACGAGACGTGGCTCGAGTCGCCGGGCTTCGCGAACATGCCGGATCCCGATCTCGCCATGCCTTTCCGGCAGTACCTGAAGAAGCACCGGATGGAGTCGATCGCGCCGCTCTTCGACGTGGCGATCACCGCGTACGGCTACGGCGCGCTCGGCACCATCCCGACCTGCTATGTCATGAAGTACATCAGCAAGACGATCTTCAAGTTGATGGTGCCGCTGCCCGTCGGCATGATCGACGTCCAGAAGTGGCCGCAGAACTTCGCGGACGGCTTCGGCGGTCTCTGGCAGAAGGTGGCGCCGAAGCTGCGCGACGTGCGCACCGGCGTGACCATCGAGAGCGTCACCCGCGGAGACGTCGTGAAGGTCGCGATGACTGCTCCCGAAGGCGCGCGCGTCGAAGAGTTCGACGCGATGATCCTTGCCTGCCCGCTGCACCTCGGCGCGCTCTCCTTTCTCGACGTCACGCCGGCCGAGGCCGAGGTCTTCGGCAAGGTGAACCACAAGCGCTACTGCACCATCGCGGCGGAGGTGAAGGGGCTCGAAGTCGGCTTCGCCGAGGCGCCGCCGGACGTGCGCAACGGTCACGTCGTGCAGTTCTTCAAGCCGTATCCGGAGGCCGACGTCGCGGTCTTCTACGTCAATGCGAGCGAGGAGGTCGACTGGACCGACATCGACCGGAACTTCCCGAGGGACATCGCAGCGCTCGGCAAGCACGTGCGGCTCGTGAAGGTCCACGAGAAGCGAACGTGGGACTACTTCCCCCACTTCTCGCCGGAGGAGCTGCGCTGGGGCGCCTACGATCGGATCGACGCGCTGCAGGGACAGCGCAAGTCATTCTACACCGGCGGGCTCCTGAACATGGAGACGGTGAAGACGGCAGTGATCTGCTCGAAAGGGCTCGTCGAGCGCTTCTTCGTCGACGACACGTCTGCGCGCGTGTCGGGCGTCGTCGCGAAGGGCTCCGGGAGCCTCGCCGCATAGGGCGCGACGCCATCGCGAAGGCAGCGCGAGCACTGCCGAGTATGCTCGCACGCGGGCGCCCGGGGGACCTATCCTCTGGGGGTGGGGGACGTCGCGTTCGGTCCTTTCGTCCTCGAAGGACGACTCGCGAGCGGCGGCGCAGCCGAGGTCTGGATCGCGCGCCCCGCGGAGGGCGAGGACCCCGCGCCACGCCTGGTCGTGAAGCGACTCCTCCCGTCGCTCTTGCGCGACGCCGAGGCCCGCACTGCCTTCGCGAAGGAGGCCGCGCTCTACGAGTGGTGCCGTCACCCGAACGTCGTCGACTGCTACGGCGCAGGGGTCGCGGGCGACGAGCCGTGGCTCGCCCTCGAGCTGATCGTCGGGGCAGACCTCGACACCGTGCTGCGCGCCTCTCGCAAGGACGAGCGGCCGATCGAGCCCGGGATCGCGGTGTTCGTGGCGCGCGAGCTCTTGGCTGGGCTCTCGGCGGTGCACGAGGCGCGCGACGCGCAGGGCGCACCGCTCGGCATCCTCCATCGTGACGTGACACCTTCGAACGTCTTCCTCTCGGTCGACGGCGACGTGAAGCTCGGAGACTTCGGCATCGCGCGCTATCTCACGTCGCCGCGTACGCCGGCGCAGCTCGGGGTGCGCGGCAAGTTCGCGTATCTCGCGCCGGAGCAGGTCGCGGCGGAGACGGTCGATGCGCGCACCGATCTCTTCTCCGTCGCGAACCTGCTCGCGGAGGCGATGATCGGGCGACGTCTGTTCGATGGATCGGGACAGCTCGCCGTCTTGCTCGCCGTCCGCGAGGCGCGCCTCGACACGCTGCACGCGCACGGCGGACACATCCCCCCCGCCCTGCGCGCGGTGCTGGAGCGCGGGCTGTCGAAGAGCCCGGGCGATCGGTTCGCCGATGCGCGCGCGTTCTCCGAGGCCCTCGCGCCGCACGGCGCCGATGCGTTCACCGCCCAGCGCGCCCTCGCGGCGATGGTCG
>JBKJQC010000268.1:0-3056 GCA_046593995.1 Polyangiales bacterium | reverse complement strand
AGAAGTACGCCGCCGCCCCAGCGGCGACGAGACCGGCGCCGATGCCGACGCGCGCGATCGTCTGTGTCGTGCGGGCATCGCCCGCTCGGTCGAGGGCGTCGGGATGCCTGCCCTCCGCCGCAAGCGCGTCACGCTCGTCCAGCAAGTTCCCCGTCCGCACGAGAAAGTACGCCCCGATACCGAGCGACACGACGGCGACGCTCGAAGCGATGAGTCCGTAGGTCATCGAAGAATCGCGCTTGGGCGGGAGGTCCTTCGGCGCGGCAGTCGGCGTCACCGATCCGCTGGAAGAGGCGCTTGGTGCGTCCACCACCACGGAAACCGTCGTGCCCTCGGACAGCTCGATCACTCGTTTGAAGACCGTCTCGCCCTCTCGCCGGCCAAGGATCTCGTGCGCGCCGGGGTTCAGTGCTTCGTTCGTCGGTAAGGCAACGGTCCGGCCGTCTACGGTCACGGTTACCCTGAGGGTCCCCGAAGAGAGCGCGATTTTTACGTGCGGGATCCGCTGCCGCAGATCCTCCAAGTCGCTCGCCGCGGTGTCTCGCGTTGCCTCGTCGGCTTTGGGATCGGTGCGGATGGCTTCGTAGTCGCGCTCTGCCTCGAGCATGCGACCGAGTTTCCGCTTGCACGATGCAATGTGCAGTCGGGTGTCGAAGTCGCGCTGCTCCGGCGGGATGGCCTCGAAAGCAGCAAGCGCGTCGACCACAGCGCCGCTGTTCTCGAGCTGCAGGGCAGCTTTGTACTCCTTCTCGTACCCCTTTGGCGCCGCGACGACACCTTGGGCGATGAGGGCCGAGAACGAGAGCGAGGCAACGCTTGCGCATGGGAGGTGAGAAAGGTCGACCTGTGTTCGGCGTGAGTTGCGTAAGCCTGTCGACTTTCTCAGCCCATCACGCGCCGCCGCAGAGTTGGACGATCGGCGCCAGGATCGCAACAGGTGGCCGATGGCCGCTCCGGCGTCCACCAAGTTGCTGAGCACATCGTCGCGACCGGCCGGTGATCTCGCGAGGTGGTATGGTGTCGTTCCTCCCCTCGTGGCTCCGGCCCCCCCGGAACAACGGTACGAGGATCTTCGAATCATGGCGGCCGCGGATCCCACGCCGAGCGAGCCCGAAGCGCCGCTGACGAAGCGACCGCGCACGATGACGCTGCAGGGCGTCGGCGGTCAGGTTCCGGGGATCGCCGTTGCGCCGCCGCGCGCGCACCGCCGCACCCCGAAGACCTACAAGCCCGACGCGCTCAAGCGGCGCCGTTTCCTCAAGGCGTACTACGTCACGTTCAGCGTCATCGCGAGCTACCTCTGGCTCAAGTTCAAAGGGAAGTTCTACGGGAGGGCATACACCGATCGCGAGATCGTCGAGGTCCACCGCCGCAACGCGAAGCGCATCGAGCGGACGCTCCTCGAGCTGCAAGGGCTCTTCATCAAGGTCGGCCAGGCGCTCTCGATCCTCGCGAGCTTCCTCCCCGAGGAGTTCCGCAAGGAGCTCGAGGGCATGCAGGACAACGTCCCCCCCCGCCCCTTCGAGGAGATCGAGGCGCGCATCCTCAAGGAGCTCGGCAAGCGCCCGCGCGAGCTCTTCGCCACGTTCAACGAGGTCCCCCTCGCCTCGGCCTCGCTCGGACAGGTGCACGAAGCGACGACGCACGACGGCCGACGCGTCGCGGTGAAGGTCCAGCACGTGGGCATCGAGGAGGTGGTGCGCCTCGACCTCGTCACCATCCGCCAGATCATGCGGATCGTGCAGTGGTTCGTCCCCGTGCAGGGGCTCGACAACTACTACCGCGAGATCCGCGCGCTGCTCCTCGAAGAGCTCGATTTCGCGCGCGAAGCCCACAACATCACCCGCATCCGCGCGAACTTCATCCCCGGCTCGGCGAGCGGCGCCAAGCTCGACGTGGAGAACTCCGCGAGCCGCGGCGACAGCTCGGAGGTCCTCCCCGAGCTCTCGACCCCGCGCGTGCTCACGCTGTCGTTCGTCGAGGGCGTGAAGGTCGGCGCCATCGAGGAGCTCGATCGCCTCGGCATCGACCGCAAGGAGCTCGCGAAGCAGATCGTCCACGCGTTCTGCCAGATGATCTTCGTCGACGGCGTCTACCACGCCGATCCGCACCCCGGGAACCTCCTCGTCCAGAAGCTCCCCGACGGCACCTCGAAGCTCGTGCTCATCGACTTCGGCGCCGTCGCCGAGCTCGCCCGTCCGATGCGCGAGGGCATCCCCGACTTCCTCGAAGGCATCCTCCGCCGGGACACCGACCGCCTGATCAAGGCGATGCACAAGATGGGGTTCCTCGCGCTCGGCTCGGATCACGCCGTCGTCGAGAAGGTCATCGAGCACTTCCACCGCAAATTCCAGGACGAGGTGAAGATCGAGAGCCTCAACCTCAAGGACATCAAGATCGATCCGCAGCGAGGGTTCGAGAACCTGATCGATCTCCGCAACATGAACGTCGGATTGAAGGAGCTCTCCTCCTCGATCCACATCCCGCGCGACTGCGTCCTCCTCGAGCGCACGCTGCTCCTGCTGACGGGCACGTGCACCCAGCTCGATCCGGACATGAACCCGATGCAGATCGTGCGGCCGTACCTCGAGAAGTTCGTGCTCGGCAACCGCGACTGGACCCAGATCGCGATCGAGGCGATCCGCGACACCGCGCTCAAGGCCGTGGGGCTGCCCGAGGCGGTCGACAACTTTATCAAGCGCGCGGTCCGCGGCGAGCTCGAGATGAAGGTCCCCGGCCTGCGCGATGGCTTCGACGGTCTCTACGTGCTCGGCCGCCAGGCGATGTTCCTCGCGGGGTCGATGGGCTTCGGTGGAGCAGCACTCTGGTTGCAGGTGCAGCATGGCCAGACCGAGCTCGCGCGTGCCCTGCTATGGCCCGCGGGGATCTTCGGGGGCATCTTCGTGCTGCTCTTCCTGCTCGGCCGATCGCGTCAGCGACGGTGATCGGCGAGCGCGACTACTTGCAGACGCCGTCGACGCAGCTCTTGTCGCCGCACTGGGCTTTGGTGGTGCACTTGGCGGTGATCTCGCCGGGGGCGCGGCAGATCAGCTCGG
>JBKJQC010000149.1:0-4938 GCA_046593995.1 Polyangiales bacterium | reverse complement strand
CGCACGACGTGCACCGGCGTCGCGGTCGTGTTGGGGGGCAGCGAGAGATCCTCCGCCTCGAACGAGACGCCGCGCACGTCGGGCGCGAAGTCGGCGAGTCGCCACTCCCAGTCGATCCGCGGCAGCTCCGCGCCGGCGATGCGCTGGGCGGCGCGCGGAACCACCGGCGAAGCAAAGAGCGCGCGCTCGATCCGATCGCACGCCGCGTCGACGGACCGCGGTCCGCGTTCGAGGAGCACGCTCCCGTGCAGCGCGGCGATCGCCGGCGGCGCGACCGAAGGCCACTGTCTCGACGAGAGCTGCGCCCTCTCGTCATGCACGATCGCGGTGAGCGCAAGGCCGCCGTGATGGCGGAGCGGGGCGTGCGTGGACTGCATGGTGCGAGCTGCACTGCAGACGCGATGCCGTCGTCGGGCGCTCCCCTCACCAGATCACAGCGTCGAGGCCTCGATCACGCGCGCCACGTCGCGATACCCGGGGACGAGCCGCGCCGTCCACGGGAAGCGGAAGCGCGGGTTCGACGACGCTTCGTCCCAGTCGATCAGCGAGACGTTCGCGCGCAGCCGAAACCCGTGCCGTTCGACGAGAGCGCCCGGATCGCCGACGCGCATGCGGAAGGGTGCCCCGCGCTTCGCGACGACGCGCGCGGTGCGCACCCCGGCGAGCGCGCCCCAGACCCCGCCGCCGATGTCGAACACGATGGTCACGCGCTTGCGCGTGAGCTTCGCGAGCAGCGCGTCGCACTCGACGGGCAGGAGGTACGGGAGCACGCCCTCGAGCACGGCCACGATGGGCTCGGGCACGTCGTCGAGGAGGCGCGCGACCGCGTCGGCGTCGCGCAGATCCGCGGCGTGCAACGAGTAGTCGGCCTCGGTCTTCGGGAGCAGCGACAGGCGCTCGCGCTTCCACGCGATCGTCTCCGCGTGATCGATCTCGACCCAGCGGAGCCCGCGCGGCAGCGCGAACCGGAACGCACGCGCGTCGAGACCTGCGCCGAGCATGACGACGGAGGCCGCTCGATCCGCGGCGATCGCGATCGCCAAGCGCTCGTCGATGATGCGGGTCCGCACGACGATCGAATCGTGCGCGCGGCCTTCGCGCTCGAGCGCGCGCCCGATGGACATCCCCTCCTCGCCACAGAGCGTGGCGGCGTACGGATCGAGCACCAGCGGACGCGAGCGCGCCGCCTCATCGGCCCGACACGCAGCTGTCCACAGCGACGTTCGTGCGACGGGCGGCGCATTCTCACCGAAGAGGTCTCGGAAGAGAGCGGCCGGGAGAGCCGGTGGGGTCAGCCCCCGCCGCCCTTCTTGAGCTCCGTTAGGACCAGCTTGGCGACGGCCTTCAGCGTCTCGAAGACGCCGACGCCGGTGCGGGCGACCGCTTCGTAGTCGGGGACGCCGGCCGGATTGAGGAGCTCGCGGAGCTCCAACATCTCGGCGACGTTCGGCAGATCGCGCTTGTTGTACTGCATGACGAACGGGAGCTTGTCGAGGTTGTACCCCTGCTCCGCGAGGTTCGTGCGCAGGTTCTCGAGCGACTCGATGTTCGCTTCCGCGCGCTCGATCTGTGAGTCGGCCACGAAGACGACGCCGTCCACGCCCTTCAAGATCAGCTTCCGGCTGGCGTCGTAGAACACCTGGCCGGGGACCGTGTAGAGCTGGAAGCGCGCCTTGAAGCCGCGGATCTCACCGAGTGAGAGCGGGAGGAAGTCGAAGAAGAGCGTGCGCTCCGTCTCCGTGGCGAGAGAGATCAACTTCCCCTTCGCGCTCGGGTTCGTGCGCTCGTAGATGTACTGGAGATTCGTCGTCTTGCCGCAGAGACCAGGACCGTAATAGACGATCTTGCAATTGATCTCGCGAGCCATGTAGTTGATGAACGACATCGCTCGGCTTGCTCTCGATCAGTCGTTGAAGAGGTTGTCGATGTCCTCGTCGGTGATCTCGCCGAAGGGCGTGTCCGCCCCGGGCTCCTGGACCTTGCGCAGGAGCGACTCGAAGATCTTGTTCAGCTCTTCGGACGCCTTCTTCACGCGAAGGCGGACGAGACCGAGCGAGGATCGCGAGTCGAAAATCACGACGAGGATGACGCGGTTGCCGACCAGCTGGATGTGGACGTTCTGCTTCGTTCCCTCGTGGAACTGGGTCGCGAACTCGTCCTCACGCAGGAGCTTCGCCATGCCGCCCGTCGCGGCGATGTTGCCGGCGGTGAGGGAGGCGAGCGAGGTGGTGTCCAGGTTCTCCACGTCACCGGCCGCTGCGATGAGCTGGCCGTTCTTGTCGACGATGAAGACGACCTTGGCGTTCGCGTCCTTCACCAGTTTGTCGACGACAACCTGGATCTGGTTGAACTCCTCCTCGTACATGACCATCTGGTCTTTGGCCATCCAACCCTCTCGCGTGCGCCGAATGCCCTCTGGGGGGCGTTCTTGTGCAGGTGGCGGCTCTCGTCGGGGACCGGCGTGAACCGCGTTCGATACTCTCCCGCTTGCCTGCCCCGAAGTCTCGACTGCATGAGCCCAGGGCTGGGCGATCGGTCCAGAGAGACCTATCCGGTCCCGCGCGGTTCTTCAATCCTTACGAAGTCCTTTTCGCCGCACGCCTCCGAAAAAAACACTTCGCTTGCGCGGCGGCGGTCGTCCGTGGAACGCTGCGAGACAATGGCCCTCATCGAGATCGAGGAGGCCGCGCGCCGCCTCGCGCGCGCCATCGCGAGCGACCTCTCGCTGTACAACGCAGAGAAGATCGAGCGCGGCATCGCGAACGACAATCTCTTCGACGAGCTCTCCGCGGACATCGAGGAGGGACGCGCGCTCTACAACTCGCGCGTTTCGCCCGACCTCTACGGCAAGAACTTCTACGATCGAGCGATCGTGGACCTGCTGATCCGCGGCAAAGGGCACATCCGCTCGAAGATGTGGTGAGCGCGTCGCAACCTGCGCCGCCTCACCCGACGGCGATCGAGCTCGCGGTGCCGAAGGCGCTCCACGGCGAGCGGCTCGATCGCGCGCTCGCGACGCTCGGAAGCGAATCGCGCGGTGAGGTCGCGCGGTGGATCGACGCGGAGCGCGTGACGCTCGACGGTCAGGTCGTGACGAAAGCCGGCGCGCGCGTGCGCGAGGGGCAACGGATCGTGGCGGTCCCCCTCCCGCCTCCCCCGAGCGACGCGTCGCCCGATCCGAGCGTCGTCTTCCGGGTCCTCCACCACGACGAGGCCATCATCGTCGTCGACAAGCCCGCCGGGCTCGTGGTGCACCCTGCGAAGGGGCACTGGGAGGGCACGCTCGTCCACGGGCTCCTCGCGCTCGCCGACCTCCCCGAAGGTGAGGACGACGACCGCACCCTCCGCCCAGGGATCGTGCACCGGATCGACAAGGACACGAGCGGCGTGCTCGTGATCGCGAAGACCGCCCATGCGCGCGAGACCCTCAAGGCCTGCTTCGCGCGACACGACATCGAGCGGGTGTACGACGCGCTCGCCGTGGGCACGCTCGAAGACCAGATCACGTTCGACACGCTGCACGGGCGCCATCCGACGAACCGCAAGGCCTTTTCCGCGCGCCGCGCAGCCCCCGGATCGCGCCGGGCAGTGACGCACGTGACCGTCGTCGAGCGCCTCGCCGAGGTGCAGCGCGTCGAGTGTCGGCTCGAGACCGGGCGCACCCACCAGATCCGCGTGCACCTCGCCGAGGGGGGCGCTCCCCTGCTCGGCGACGCGCTCTACGGAAAGGCGCCGCGCGATCCCGAGGTGCGTGCGATCGGCGACCGGCTCGGTCGACAGGCGCTGCACGCGCGCGTCCTCGGGTTCGTGCACCCGGTGAGCGGGAAGAGCATGCGCTTCGAGGCGCCGTGGCCAGACGACTTCCGCACGGCGGTCGAGGCGCTGCGCGACATCTCGGTCAGGCGAGAGAGCGTCAGGGGAGCGAGCCGAGACGCGAGAGCAACGGCACCTGCGCGGCGGCGTTGAGGAGCGCCGGCTTCGGTCGAATCGCGAGCGGCACCCGCGCTGCGCCGAGCATCGGGACGTCGAAGACGTTGTCGCCCATCGCTCCGACGAGCGTGCGCGCGCCGAGCACTGCGCCGAGCGCCGTCCGCTTCCCCTCGCCGTAGGGCCAGATGCCCTCGAGCGAGGGCTCGATCACGCCGCCGTCGACCTTCGGCGTCATCGCGATCACCTGCGGGCGCGGGACGGTGGCGAGCTCGGCGACGATCGCCGCGGCGCGTACCACGACGGCGCGCGGCGACGCCGAGACGAGCCACACCGGCACCGAGCGTTCGGCCGCCCAGCGCAGGATCGCGAGCGACTCCGGGATGACGCGCGTGCGGAGCGCGAAGTGCTTCTCGAGCACCTCGACGCAGATCGTGTCGAGCGCCGACTCCGTCGTCCCCGCGACGCACCACGCCATCGCGGCGCACATGCGGTCCTCGGGGTAGGCGAGCTTCACGTAGGCGTCGAAGAGGCGACGTGCGATCCCCACCGGATCATCGCGGTCGGCGAGCACGACCTCGTGCACATCGGCCTCGGCCAGGAGCGCCTCGCGCGCCGCAGGCCCGATCAGCCGATGCTCGAGCAGGTGCGCGAAGAGCGCCTCGCCGACGTCCTTGGTCCACAGGGTTCCGTCGCCGTCCGTCGCGAGCGCTGCACCCGCGTCGCCGGCGCGTGCGACCTCGGCATCGAGGCGCGCGATGGCGTCGGGGACCGAGAGCTCGGGGATCACGAGCTACGTACCGCCTGCGGCGAAGCGCTCGAAATCGAGCACGTCCTCGGACGAACCGATGACGAGCGGCGTGCGCTGGTGCAGCGACGTCGTCTCGAGATCGAGGATGCGCGTCTTCCCGTCCGACGCGCGCCCGCCGGCCGCCTCGAAGACGACGTCGCTGCACCAGCGCACGCCGCTCGTCATCGGTTCGTCCGAGGACGTGCTCGATTTCGAGCGCT